>NZ_JAAFKD010000023.1 GCF_013299165.1 Microcoleus sp. bin38.metabat.b11b12b14.051 | reverse complement strand
AGGAATAAAAGTCTTACCAAAAAAGTTAAAAGAGTATCTACCCTTATGGCAACGTTCTGAAACTTTACCGAAATGGGATATCACGATTACCCCAATTTGACTGGTATTTTATTTTTCCGCGCCTCCCTTAGAATGTGGCCGATGGTAACGACGGTTTCCAGAGCACCGTAGATCAAAAGCGTCACAGAGGCTGCAAAACAACCGAGTACAGCGATTAACATTAGATAGCGACTTCTGGCAAGAATTCGATGCAGCATAGTTAATATCAGCTTGGGAAATTAGTTAGAGAACAACCGCTCTCTGGCATACCTTTGAATTTACTATATCAGGGTTTTGTCGATCGCACTCACCAACAATTTTGACGGGGGCGCCGCCGCTAGTTAATTTGATCTCACGCCCGCCCGCCTCAGATACCCATCAGTTTTCCTTTACAGGAAAGCGGAGGCGGCCGTCAAAACCGAGTCAAAAGCCTTGTGTTTGCTTTTGTTACAGGATCTGAAGCTAGCGTGAGATCGCACTTTTTGAGCTAGATTAATTTCCTGGCAAATTTTGACCTGTATTCTGCGAAGCTCAAAATTTCCCGCAGCAAATCAAGGAAAAATAGCAATCAAAAAAATATTAAACTAACTCATCTGGTGGAGCTAAGCGAGGGAAACTTTAACCCAACAATTTTTAGCAAAACCGGGTCTCTTTGCCGATTAGATGATTTTGATGTCCCTACAGAACCGTCAAATCAGATAGCATCCACCACCTGAAATAAAACGCCAATTTGCCAAATATTCCTAAAGATGAATGGCGAACTTGCACGATCGGTAATAGGTTATAAACTATTGAGGCTGTGGTGAAAATTTCGATCAAAAAAATCGCCGAAGTAAAGAAAGTGACTTAACTCTCTTGCCTTCAAGTTACCGCAGCAAATGTGAGAAGAATTGCACGTTCTGCTGTCAATTAGACCCTGCGGTTTTGTTGGCAGTAAAAAGCACTCGCACTACTCTACAAAGCAAAAGCAAGCATAACCATGAAATCTTCTAAATTGTTGAAAGTTGTTTTAGCAGGGGCTTGTACTTTAAGTTTAGCAACGGTTTCCCTAGCACTGCCTGCTTCTGCCCAGTCGGGAGGTAGCGGTGCTGGTGGCGGTGCTAGCGGCGGTGCTAGCGGTGGCGGTGCTAGCGGCGGCACAACTGGTACAGACAGCGGTAGCAGCGGTACTGGCGTGGCGCCAAACAGCGGTACGAGCGGTACCAGCGTCACCCCAGACAGCGGTACGAGCGGTACCACCGTCACGCCAAACAGCGGTACGAGCGGTACCACCGTCACGCCAAACAGCGGTACGAGCGGTACCAGTGTCACCCCAGACAGCGGTACGAGCGGTACGAGCGGTAGCAGCGTCACGCCGAGTACGGGTACCAGCGGTAGCAGCGTCACGCCGAGCACGGGTACCAGCGGTACGAGCGGTAGCAGCGTCACGCCGAGCACGGGTACCAGCGGTACGAGCGGTAGCAGCGTCACGCCGAGCACGGGTACGAGCGGTACCACAGTCACGCCGAGTACGGGTACCAGCGGTACTACCGTCACGCCGAGTACGGGTACCAGCGCTACAGACGGTACTACAGCGGCGCCGGCTGGGACTGATTCTGGAGTTTTGAGCGATCGGCGCGATCGCCACAACAATTTGGGTTGGCTGGGTGCCCTGGGCGCGTTAGGTTTGCTCAACTTGTTTCGCAAAGACGATACAGCACCAGATCGCCGATAGTTTCGGGCGATCGTACTCTGGAAAACTTGAAAACTTAGAGGCTTAGAAATTCATGACTTCACTCAAACGCAAAAATTTGTTCGCAAAATTGCTCACTGTTGCTGGAATTGCCGGGGTTAGTTCCTTGCTCGCCGTGCCCGGATTCGCAGAATTAAACCGCCAGACTAACGGCTCCCAAAATTCAAATTCTGCTAGCCTGATCGCGATCGATGCTAACAACAATACCAATCCCGGCGGCCGTCCTTCGGACTCTACCGGTCTCGATGCCAACAATAGCAATCCTAGGGACAGTTCTTCGGAAGCTCCAATGAGCGATCCAAACAACAATAACAATTCCGATCGCTCTTCGGAAGCTCCCGTCAGCGATCCAAACAATAATACTAATCCCGGCGGGCGTCCTTTTGACTCGACTGTACCCACCAACAATAACGATGCCGGCAGCCCTAGCAACACTAGAAATAGCCCCACCAACAATAACAATCCCGGTCGTTCTTCGGAAGCTCCCGTCAGCGATCCAAACAATAATACTAATCCCGGCGGTCGTCCTTTTGACTCGACTGTACCCACCAACAATAACGATCCCGGTCGTTCTCCGAGCTCTTCAACAGGAAAGAATTCTCCTAATTCTCTCAGCAGCAGTGACAGCAACTTTGTGATGCAAGCAGCTCAAGCTGGTATGCTGGAAGTGCAGCTCGGCAGGTTGGCAATGCAGGGCGGTTCTAACACTGCTGTCAAACAATACGGGCAAGAAATGGTTGCGGAACACACGCAGGTAAATCAAGAATTGATGCAGTTAGCAATGCAAAAAGGTGTTGAAGTACCCAAGCAGATGAGCAGCCAGAACAAAGCTGTGAGCGATCGACTTTCGGGACTCTCCGGTACAAGTTTTGACAAAGCTTACAAGCAGGCGATGATCGACAGTCACAATCAGGCTATTACTTTGTTTAAGGCTCAATCTCAACAAGGACAAGATCCCCAGTTGAAGGCTTGGGCTACCCAAAAATTGCCCAACCTTCAGGCGCACTTGCAAATGGTTAACCAAATGTTGGCAGATGTCAGCCAGCCGTAATATTAGCCCAAGTCCGATCGCGTGCAAGTGCGATCGGACTTGATTTTTGCTGCTGCTAAATTTAGGCTAAATTAATCATAATGTTCTCACGGGCGATCGCACTTTAACCCGGATTTATTCAAACACCTAAAAATTAGTCCTCAGTCTCCACAAAAACAGTCACAGCCGCCACAGCGATTAACATTTCATCATTTTTATCATTCAGAGAGGCGATCGCCCTTCCTGGCACAACCATCCCCCCTTGTTCCACAATTAGAGTCTTGCTACCAAAAGGCAGCACCGCCAAAACGTCGTCGTGTCGCACTTGTTCCGGATACGGAACAGCCACCTTTACCTCTACAATCATCTGATTCGGGTCAGTCAAACCCGCCACTTCCCAGACGCCTAAGAGAGCATTATGGGCGATCGCATTTCGTACAGCCCTAGCCGCCGCCACCGTAGGTTCCTGCCCGTGTTGGTCGATACCCATCCCCATTTCAATGATAAAACATTTACGTGCCATAGTTGACCCTTAGTTAATTTTTACTCGCAGTCGTTAGCGCAGTCCTCGCAGAGAATCGCACTCTTTAAAAAACAATTATCAACCACAATGACCAATATTTACATTATTATTCGATCGCTCAATTCCAACTATTAGATTTTTAATTTCATTGACTATAAAAAAAATAAAAATTTTGTGGGGTGGGCATCTTGCCCGCCCCAAGGATAAAATCTTGCCCGCCCCAAGAATAAAATCTGCCCGTCCCAAGGATAAAATTCAAACGTGCAACAGCTTAACAACAGAATACTCATTGCAGTTAAAAAAAATCCAACAACAGACAATCTCACAACCATAGTTCATGAGTCATTATCAATCTAAAATCCAAAATCTAAAATCTAAAATCGTATAACTTATGGTAATATAACCAAAATCACCATTCCTCGCGGACTGCCAAACTCATCGCCAGCCTGAATCATGGATAGTTTTCTCCCAATAGCCTACTTTCAAAACCAATTTCTCCCATTTACCGACGCCAAAATCTCCATAGCCACCCACGCCCTGCACTACGGAACCGGAGTTTTAGGTGGGTTGCGGGGAATTCCCGACCCCCAAAATGGCGATCGCATCTTACTATTTAGATTAGACCGCCACTGTCAAAGATTAAGTCAAAGTGCCAGATTCCTCAACTGCGATTTACCCGCCGACAAAATCCAACAAGTCATCACTGATTTTGTCCAAAAAAATCAGCCCACAAAATCTTTTTACATCCGCCCATTTATCTACACATCCAGTTTAGGAATAGCCCCCCGACTGCACAACGTCGAAACAGACTTCTTTGTCTACGGATTGGAACTATCAGACTACTTACCCAAAGAAGGAGTAAACTGTAGAATTAGCTCTTGGTACCGCCAAGAAGACCGCAGCTTACCCCTAAGAGGTAAAATTAGCGGCGCATACATTACATCAGCCCTAGCCAAAACCGAAGCAGTAGAATCCGGCTTCGACGAAGCAATTATGATGAACACCCAAGGGAAAGTCAGCGAAGCTTCCGGGATGAACATATTTGTCGCGAGAAATGGTAAATTAGTTACTCCTGGTTTCGAGCAAGATATTCTCGAAGGAATTACCAGAGACAGCGTAATCACCATCGCCCGAGACTTAGGAATAGAAGTTACAGAAAGACCAGTTGACAAATCAGAATTGTTGATTGCAGACGAGATTTTTCTGTGCGGAACCGCCGCCAAAGTTACGCCAATTAACCGAGTAGAAAACTATCAATTGCCGAAAAATAGACCCATCACCGAAAAGATTTTGGACAAGCTGACGGCAATTATCGAAAATCGCGATAGCAAGTACAAAGAGTGGGTATTTCCCATTAGTTTGTAGTGAGGACTTCAGTCCGCCGAGGACTAAAGTCCTTACTACGAACCTTCATCGGTTTGTAGTGAGGACTTCAGTCCGCCGAGGACTAAAGTCCTTACTACGAACCTTGAGGACTAAAGTCCTTACTACGAACCTTGAGGACTAAAGTCCTTACTACGAACCTTGAGGACTAAAGTCCTTACTACGAACCTGTTTTACTCACACAAAGCAGCCGCATGATGGCGAAGGTGATCCGCCATAAAACTTGCTACAAAATAATAGCTGTGATCGTAACCTTGCTGCATCCTTAAAGTTAGTGGCTGTCCCACTTTTGCACAAGCAGCCGCGAAGGCATCGGGCAACAATTGCCCGTCAGCCAGATACGAATCATCACTACCGCAGTCAATCAAAATCGGATGCTTGTATTGCTTTTGCATAACTAACTCGCTCGCATCCCAAGCCTTCCAACTCTCCTTATCCCCACCGAGGTAGTGTCCGAATATTTTTTGTCCCCAAGGGCTGCGGGCGGGCGCGCAAATAGGCGCAAAAGCCGAAACTGAAAGATAGCGATCGCCATTTTTTAACGCACAAATCAAAGCCCCGTGTCCGCCCATCGAATGACCAAAAATTCCCTGTTTTTCCGGTATCGCTGGAAAATTAGCCGCGATTAAATTCGGCAACTCATCAACCACGTAGCTGTACATTCGATAGTGAGAATTCCAAGGTGCCGCTGTCGCATCCACATAAAAACCCGCACCACTTCCTAAATCCCAATTGTCGGCTTCCCCAGGAATGCCAGTATGGCGCGGGCTAGTGTCTGGCGCCACCAGCATTAACCCATATTTAGCGGCAAATTTCTGCGCCCCCGCTTTTGCCATAAAGTTCTCTTCCGTGCAGGTTAAACCTGATAGAAAGTAGAGGATTGGTACGGGTTGTAATTCGGCTTGTGGTGGCTGATAAACGGTGAATTTCATCTCGCTGTTGCAGGCTGAGGATTGATGGCTATAAAAGCCGAGTTTGCCGCCGAAGCTTTTATATTGTTTTTCTAGTTTGAGGGATTTAGATATCATGTTAATTCTATTTCATTTGTGAATTAGATTTTTTTTGCCGCAGAGAGCGCAGAGAGCGCAGAGGAAGAGAGAAGAGAGAAAGATTTTTGTTCAAAATGTCAAAACTGTACGAATTGATTTGCCTTTGTGCATTAAATCGAAAGCATCGTTAATTTGATCGATCGGCATTACCTGAGTAATCAAGCTATCAATATCAATTTTACCATCCATGTACCAATCAACAATCTTGGGTACATCGGTTCTGCCCTTGGCGCCACCAAAAGCTGTGCCTTTCCAAACCCTACCAGTTACTAATTGAAACGGACGGGTGCTAATTTCTTGACCGGCTCCTGCTACTCCGACAATGATGCTGACACCCCAACCTTTGTGACAGCATTCTAAAGCTTGACGCATCACATTAATGTTGCCGATACATTCAAAAGTGTAATCGGCTCCGCCTTTGGTTAAATCTACTAAATAAGGTACTAATTCGCCCTCAACTTCGCGGGGATTGACAAAGTGAGTCATGCCGAATTTTTCTGCCATTGCTCGCTTGTCGGGATTCAAGTCTACGCCGACAATCATGTTAGCTCCCACTATGCGAGCGGCTTGAATTACATTTAGCCCCACGCCGCCCAAACCGAAAACTATAACATTAGAACCGGGTTCTACTTTCGCTGTATTGATGACAGCGCCGATGCCTGTGGTGACGCCGCAGCCGATTAAACAAACTTTATCAAAGGGAGCGTCATCGCGGATTTTTGCTACGGCAATTTCTGGCAATACTGTATAATTAGCAAAGGTAGAAGTTCCCATGTAATGGAAAATTTTCTCGCCATTAATTGAAAACCTGCTGGTGCCATCGGGCATTACGCCTTGTCCTTGAGTGAGGCGAATTGCTTGACAAAGATTGGTTTTACCACTCAAACAATATTCGCAGTTGCGACATTCGGGTGTGTAAAGTGGAATTACCCGATCGCCCTTTTTGACACTTGTGACTCTCGCCCCAACATCCGCGACAATCCCCGCTCCCTCGTGGCCGAGAATTGCCGGAAACAAGCCCTCTGGATCGGCGCCGGAAAGAGTATAAGCATCAGTGTGACAGACACCCGTCGCCTTAATTTCCACCAGCACCTCACCAGCCCGCGGCCCGTCCAGATCCACCGTCTCAATGGTCAAAGGTTGGCCGGCACTGCGAGCAACTGCTGCTTTTACTTTCATGCTTTCCCCCTGGAATGATTTGTCAACTGAGCCATCAATATGTATTGTATTACTTAACATCTAAATTGCAGCAAGTATATGACAAAATTAATTGTAATTACCGGAATAAGTCGCGGTCTAGGTCTCGCTATGACCGAAAATTTTATTGAATTGGGACACACAGTTTTAGGCTGTGCCCGCTCGGCCGCAGCCGTGGAACAACTCAAACAAAAATATCACCTGCCACACCATTTTGCTTGTTTGGATGTCGCCAGCGACGAGTCAGTCAAAGCTTGGGCAACAGAAATTATGGCAAAGCATGAGGCGCCAGATTTGCTGATTAACAATGCAGCTATTACCAATTATTCCGCGCCACTTTGGAAAATCAGCAGCGAAGAATTTTCCCAGGTAATTGATGTTAATATTAAAGGTACAGCTAATGTGATTGGCCACTTTGTCCCGGCAATGATTGCCAGAAAAAGCGGCATAATTGTCAACTTTAGTTCTGGCTGGGGAAGGTCAACTTCGCCGGAAGTCGGGCCCTATTGCGCGTCTAAATGGGCGATCGAAGGACTGACGCGATCGCTCGCCCAAGAACTCCCGCGAGGGATGGCAGCGATTCCTTTGAATCCCGGGATAATTCATACCGATATGCTGGAAATTTCTTTCGGAGAACACGCGGCAAGTTACACGCCTGTCAAAGAATGGGTGCAAAAAGCAGTTCCTTTTTTACTGAAATTGAAACCTTCAGATAATGGAAGGCCGATGACTGTTCCAGGTTGACAATAGACTTATTGCGCGCATCCAGAATAGTGTTAAAAATATCTGCGTTTATCCGTGTTTATCTGCGGTTTCTGTATCCCTAAAAAAAATATGCAAGAAGTCTAATAAAATAGTAAAATAAGATTCTAGTCTGATCCAAAGCCAGAACTCTTTCCCCAAATAGCCACTGTGAACTTGCCGCTAACCTCGCCCTCGCCAACCGAAACCCGCAAAGCAGACCATCTCAGGATCTGCCTCGAAGAAGATGTACAATTTCGCGAAACTACCAGCGGACTAGAAAACTACCGTTTTGCTCACTGCTGTTTGCCAGAACTCGATCGCGCCCAAATCGATCTCACCTCCACATTTCTCGGCAAAAAACTAGCCGTACCCCTACTAATCTCGTCCATGACGGGCGGCACAGAGCTCGCCCAGACAATCAACTATCGCCTCGCCGATGTCGCTCAAACATACAAACTAGCAATGGGCGTCGGTTCCCAACGATGCGCGGTTGAAAACCCTGAATTGGCTTCTACATTTGCCGTCCGCAGACGCGCTCCCGATATTCTGCTATTTGCTAATATCGGAGCAGTTCAGTTAAACTATAATTACGGTTTGGAAGAGTGCCAAAAGATTGTCGATATTCTCGAAGCAGATGCGCTTATTTTACACTTAAATCCGCTGCAAGAGTGCGTTCAAACCGAAGGTGATACTAACTTTAAAGGACTGCTGGATAAAATTGCCAAATTGTGCGATCGATTACCAGTACCGGTAATTGCGAAAGAAGTGGGTAACGGTATTTCTGGAAAAATGGCACAGAAATTGCTCGCGGCTGGAGTAAGTGCGATCGACATTGCCGGCGCTGGAGGCACTTCTTGGGCGAAAATAGAAGGACAGCGAGCTAAAGACAGCAAACAGCGCCGCTTGGGCGCCACCTTTGCTGACTGGGGAATCCCCACAGCCGAGTGCATTGTCAGCACCCGCGCCGTAGCCCCAGATGTTCCCCTGATTGCTTCTGGAGGCTTGCAAAACGGCTTGGATGCAGCAAAAGCGATCGCCCTCGGTGCGGATTTGGCGGGACTGGCGCGATCGTTTCTGCAAGCCGCAGCACAATCGGAGTCAGCAGCAGGCCTTTTAGCTGAGGTGCTAATTGCAGAAATTACCACTGCCATGTTCTGTACGGGATGCGCTAACTTGGATGAGTTAAAACATTCTGGGGTTTTGGAAAGGTTATCTGTTGACAGTTGACAGTTGACAGTTGACAGTTGACTGTATGACTGTATGACTGTTGACTGTTGGGAGAGATTCAAAGATAACAACTGCTAATTACCAATGACCAATGACCAATTACCAATGACCAATTACCAATTACCAGTTACCAATTATCAGTTACCAATTACCAATTACCAACAGTCAACAGTCAACAGTCAAGAGTCAACAGTCAACAGTCAACTGTCAACTGTCAACTATCAACTGTCAACTGTCAACTGTCAACTGTCAACTGATTAATTATCTAAATGAAAGATTTCCTAAAATATACTTGTGCAAGTTTGCTAGGAACGTTCCTAGGACTGTTGCTGATGGGTAGCATCGGCTTGGGAGGACTGGTACTGCTAGTTGCTCTGGCGGCATCGTCGTCTAAAGATTCAGGCCCCCAAGTTAAAGATAAGTCTGTATTGGTATTAGACCTTTCTTTAAATATCACCGATAGCAAACCGAGTCGCAGCACCAGCGCGGCGATTCAAGAAGCGCTTTCCGACGAATCCGGCGATGCTGTGACGCTGCGAACTGTTTTAGATGCGATCGACTCTGCGAAAAAAGACCCGAAAATCGTGGGCATTTATCTCGAAGGTAGTTCGGATGCCAGCAGTAGCGGGTTTGCTAATCTTAAGGAAGTGCGATCGGCATTACAGCGTTTCCGAGATGCCAAAAAACCAATTTTTGCTTACGAAATGGACTGGAGCGAGCGAGATTATTACCTCGGCTCAGTTGCAAATACAATTGCTATGAATCCTTACGGATCTCTTGAAATCAACGGTTTTAGCAGTCAAGCAATGTTTTGGACTGGTGCTTTGGAAAAATACGGCGTCGGAGTGCAAGTGACTCGCGTCGGTAAATACAAGTCAGCCGTCGAACCATTTTTGCTCAAAAAAATGAGTCCGGAAAATCGCCAGCAAACTCAAAAGTTGCTGGGAGATATTTGGGGAGAATACCTAAAAACTGTCGGCCCAAGCCGCAAATTGACCGTTCCCCAACTGCAAGCAGTGGCAGATAATGGCGGAACTTTGATGGCTGACGAAGCTCTCAAAGGCAAGTTAGTTGACAAAGTTGCCTACTTTGATGAAATTGCAGCCGAACTCAAAAAACTCACAGGAACTGATGCAGAAGATAAATCTTTTAAGCAAATAAGTTTGAAGAACTATGCGAGAGTTGCTGAGAATAAAAACTCAACTAATGCTAACAAGAAAAATCAGATTGCTGTCCTTTACGCTGAGGGAGAGATTGTAGATGGCGAAGGCGGCCCGACTCAAGTAGGAGGCGATCGCATCGCTGAAGAAATGCGGAAAATTAGAGAAGATGACGACGTAAAAGCAGTAGTTTTGCGCGTTAACAGCCCCGGAGGCAGCGCCACGGCTGCGGAAGTCATCGGGCGCGAAGTCGTGCTGACGGGCAAAAAGAAGCCCGTTATCGTGTCGATGGGCAACTTAGCAGCTTCCGGCGGCTATTGGATTTCCATGGGTTCGAGCAAAATCTTTGCCGAAGCCAATACGATTACTGGTTCCATTGGCGTGTTTGGGATGCTGTTCAACGCCGAAAAATTGGCTGCTAACAACGGCATAAGTTGGGACGTGGTGAAAACCGCCCGCTTTGCGGATACTAACACGGTTTCCCGCCCCAAAAATCCTCAAGAATTGGCGAATATTCAGAAAATAGTCGATCGCATTTACGATCGATTTATCACCAAAGTCGCCGACTCCCGCAAACTACCGAAAAACAAGGTGCAAGAAATTGCTCAAGGTAGAGTTTGGTCTGGTACTGCTGCGAAACAGTTGGGTTTAGTCGATGAAATTGGCGGGCTAGAAGATGCTATCCGAGAGGCTACCAAACAAGCTAAACTAGGCGACAATTGGCAGTTGGAAGAATACCCTAAACGTCGCAGTTTGGAAGAGCGAATTTTGGAAAGACTTTCTGGCGTTCATGTCTTAAAACCAGCCACCAAACTCGACCCGCTGAGTGCAGAAGTTAAGAAAATGCAAGATGAATTAGCCGTGATCAAATCGATGAACGACCCGCAAGGCGTCTACGTTCGCTTACCTTTCAACTTGCGGATTAATTAACTTTACTCTTCAACCCGCGGAGGCGGGTTTTGTTTGTGTGCTCGCGTTGCTAGCGGTTTCAACCGCCGAGTTCGATAAAATAAACAAGGTTCGTAATGAGGACTTTAGTCCGCATCCAAATCAGCGGACTAAAGTCCTCACTACGAACCAATCTTATTACGGCGATCGCACCGGTGGTTATTAACTGAAAAACCCGGTTTCTACAAGAAACCGGGTTTATGAATACCCTAAAGCGCGATCGACTAGGAATTGGCAATGTTTATTATGCTGCACGCTGAGTCAACAATCCCCAGACGAAAAGTACCACGATCGCGCCGATGACTGCAAAAGCTATGCTGGGTAGAGTTAATGCTCCAAAGGATGCTCCCGCGCTAGTCCCCACAAAGACTTGGCCTAAATAACCTCCCACCAGCGCGCCGATAATTCCTAAAACTGTGGTTGCCACAAAACCGCCACCTTGAGTTCCCGGATAAATGGCTTTGGCGATCGCACCGGCAATCAGTCCTAAAACAATCCAAGCAATAATTCCCATTTCTTTTTCTCCTGAATCCTTAACTGTTCTCGTCCCTTGTCTTATGTTCTAAGAATAGCAACCAATCTTCTCTTCTCTCCTCTACCGCAGGGAGGAACCAAAAGTGGTAGAATTTCTCATGAACCATCCGATTTTGAAGTTTTTTCATGTATCAAAAGAGTTATAAAAGAAGTGACTACGCAGAAAAAAAACTTTAATTATCTAGGAGATAAGGCTTTAGTTATTTAGCCCACAAGCGATCGCCCCTTGTATTTGTGCAAGTTCACAACCCTCTAACAATAATCCAGGGTTAGTACAACCAAATTTTGGTAGTGTTCAAAGATACTTATACTTAAATCTAAAGCTAAATCAAAGCATCGTTTTTCGTACTTTTGTGTTTTACTGGTAAAAAAAATCACAATAATTCTGTCAAATTAGGAAAGTTGACCGCCGATGAATCTAAGTCTGTGCACGATCGTGAAAAATGAAGAAGCAACACTGTCGCGGACTTTGGACAGCGTAAAGGGTGTTGTGGATGAAATTATCGTCTTAGATACCGGTTCGGGCGATCGCACCCGTGAAATTGCCCGAGAAGCCGGGGCCAGAGTTTATGACTTTGAATGGTGCGACGACTTTGCAGCAGCCCGCAATGAATGTCTCAAACACGCCCACGGCGACTGGATTTTGGTGTTGGATGCCGATGAAGTGCTGGTACCGGAGATTGTACCTCAAATCCAACAGGCCATTCAGAGCGATCGACTGCTGCTAATCAATCTCATCCGCCAAGAAATCGGCGCATCTCAATCTCCCTATTCCCTCGTGTCGCGCTTGTTTCGCAATCGCCCCGGCATCCGCTTCTCTCGCCCGTACCACGCTATGGTAGACGACAGCGTGGCTGAGATTTTGCAGCGGGAACCGCAATGGAAAATAGCTTCTCTCCCCGATGTGGCTATTTACCACTCTGGTTATCACAAAGATGCGATCGCAGCAAAAAGCAAATTCCAAAAAGCTCAAGCAGCAATGGAACGCTATATAGCTTATTATCCAAACGATGCTTATGCTTGCAGCAAATTAGGCGCGCTCTACGTAGAAAGCGGGCAAATCGGGCGGGGAATTAATTTATTAACCAGGGGATTGACTGCTGCAACAATTGATGATTCTATTGCCTACGAACTCAACTATCATTTAGGAATTGCTTACCGCCAACAGCAGCAATTTGCCAAAGCCAAAGAACGCTATCAAGCAGCAATTAATACCAATGTTTTTCCAGCGCTGAAGTTGGGAGCTTACAATAATTTGGGCAATTTGCTCAAAGACGAAGGAGATTTGCAAGCAGCAGAAAAAGCTTACAAAGCAGCTTTAAAAATCGATCCCAATTTTGCACTAGGTCACTACAATTTAGGACTGACTTTGAAAGCAGCCGGAAATTTGGCAGATGCGATCGCCTATTACCGACAAGCCATTAAACTCGATCCCGAACACGCCGAAGCCCATCAAAACTTAGCCGTTGCGCTGCTGAAAATCGGCAAAATGCCAGAAAGCTTAGCAGAATTCAAAAGAGCGATCGCCCTTCACGAACAGCGCCGCCCCTTTGAAGCAGAACGACTGCGCCGAGGACTGCAAGAAATGGGTTTAATCTAAACTTCTGATCGAGTAATTTGTAGGGGCAATCCCCCCGTGGTTGCCCCTCGATCCCGAAGGGGTAGGCACGGCGGGGCACATTGGTGTCAACTTAAGCCTGAAAACTTTTGTATATCTGGTTTCTATCTAAGGCCAGATCCCCCTAAATCCCCCTTAAGAAGGGGGACTTTGAGCTGCTTCCGGTTCCCCCCTTAAGAAGGGGGGCTAGGGGGGATCTGGCCTAATAGTCAAACAGTAGACCGATACTAAGTTTGACCTTAAGTTGACACCAATGCTCTTGGCACTACCCCTACAAATTGCGAAAAATACCAGCTAAATCAAGCAATTATCTCTACTTTTCCGCTGTCCAAATCGTAGCGCCCTCCAACAACTTTCAACTTGCCCGCTTTCACCGCTTCAGCCAAAATAGGCGACGCAGATTTTAACTTATTTACGTTCATTTTTACATTAGCTCTGACTGCGTTATCCCAGGCATCGCCCGGTTGACCTTTTGTCGCATCAACTGCGGGTTTAATAGCTGTTACCAAAGTGCCAATGTGACCGGGGACTGGTTTGCCATCTAAAGCTGCTTTCACAGCACCACAGCGTTCGTGACCCAGAATTACTAATAGCGGAACCCCTAATTCTAGTGCGGCATATTCCATATTTCCGAGAACCCCATCATCGAGAAAATTTCCAGCTACTCGGATATCAAATAAATCCCCTAATCCTTGGTCGAAAATAATTTCGGGAGTCACCCGCGAATCAGAACAAGCCAGGATGGTTGCAAACGGATGTTGACCCTTTGCTACTTCAGAAATTCGCGATCGGCTTTGGTCGGGAAAAGTCCGTTTTTGGTCAATATAGCGCTGATTCCCCCTCATCAATTTCTTGAGTGCGGCGTCGGGAGTGATGTTTGAGATTGCCTCTCCTGCATAGGCGGGTTCTGTTTTGAATAGTCCTGGTGCAATAGTTGCGATCAGTGTCCCTGCACCGGCCATCCATATGACACTCCGCCTGGACATCCTGCCTATATTTTTGGGGTCGCTCATTGTTTGCAACTTGATTTAAATATTTATATTTATGAGTATGATATTTACCGCAAGCTGAGCGAGATTTCTTTACTTTTTCTTTACAAGTAGCTGCCAAATTTAAACTTTAAAAAAGAGGCCACTTTTTATTTCATGAAGTCAACGGCGGTTATACTTCTGCCTGTCGGAGATGCTATAGTGTATCTAAAATGACAATTATTTATCAATGAATCACAATGTCTTACGTCGCCAGCATTCATATCTATCCGGTCAAGTCCCTTGACGGCATAGCAGTCAGTCAAGCTACTATTCTTGCCAGCGGAGCTCTACAAGGCGATCGCTCTTTTGCCATCTGCGATCGCTCCGGAGCATTCGTAAACAGTAGGCGCAACAGCGGAGTTGATTTTTTGCGCTTATCATTTGACATGAAACATAGAATTGCCGGTCTGAAAATTCAAGACACCGAACAAGAAATATTTTTTCATGTAGATAGAGAACGCCCCGGAATAGAATATTGGTTGAGCAACTACTTCGGTTTCCAGGTCAAGTTAATTGAAAACTTGCTCGCAGGCTTTCCCGAAGATAACGCTGCACCCGGCCCAACCATGATTGGTACCGAAACAATTGCCCAAGTTGCATCTTGGTTTCCGAGAGTTTGCGTTAACGAGATGCGCCACCGCTTCCGAGCTAATATTGAAATAGGAGATGTCCCTGCTTTTTGGGAAGACCAACTTTTCGGAGGAGGTGACGAAGTAGTCAGGTTTAAAATCGGCCCAGTCATATTTGAAGGTGTTAATCCCGGTCATCCCTGTCTGCTCTCTACGCGAAATTCTACGGCGACAGAAGTTGCTCCCAATTTGAATAAATTACTGATAGCCAAGCAGAAGGAAATCATGCCTGACCTGGTAAAAACAGGGAACTTAAATCAGTTTAATCGGCTGATAGTCAAGACGCAAGTGCCGCATCAAGCAGCAGGAAAAATAGTACATATAGGAGACGAAGTTCAAATTCTCAGCGTCGGTAAATCTCTATTAAATACCATGCCCGATTAGTTATAAAAGTTTTATGATGATGATTGGCATTCCTCACTAATAACTTAATCTTTCTGACTTAAACATCACCCATCACCCATCACTGCTGTTCGCTCTTCGGGGACAGCACTTTTGACAAATGACAAATGGCAAATCACCAATGACAAATGACAAATGACCAACGACCAATGACAAATGACCAATGACAAATGACCAATGACAAATGACCAATGACCAATGACAAATGACCAATTACCTTTGATTTCGGTTGCTATGATAAACTGCGATCGGTCTGTCGATTCCTTTAAAGCGGAAATCTCCCATCGGCTCAAAACTTTGGGGCAATCGCAGCAAATTGTAAGTAGTTTCGCTTACCACGCATTCCCCCGGCAGACAAATTCCCTCCATCCGAGCAGCCAGATTAATTGTCGAACCCAACACAGTATAATCAACTCTTTTAGAACTACCAACATCCCCAATTATCGCCTTGCCGCTATTAATAGAAATCCGCAATTGCAGCGGTTCGCCCAAACTATTATTGGCATTGAGATTGTCAAGGCGGTTGAGCATTCCTAAAGCGGCTGCAACAGCGCGATCGGCATGATCGAGCTGTGGTTCCGGCGCTCCAAAAAATGCCATAATACAATCTCCAATAAACTTATCTAAAGTTCCTCCTTCTCCAAACACTTCTTGCAGCATTTCCTCAAAAAAATTGTTTAGCAACCCGGCAATTTCAGGTGGACTCAAGCGTTCTGACATCGCAGTAAAGCCAACAATATCTGCAAACAAAATGCTGATTTCCCGTTCCACAGGCGGCAGGCGGTGGTTAATTAAAGTCCCCGTATTCATTAAATGCTGCACCACCGCCGGGGAGTGATAGCGCTCCAATCTTTGCCGCATAGTTTCTTCGGTGCGGAGTTTCTGTGTCAGCAGCCACCTCTGCACGCTGGAAGCGACAATATTGCCTAAAGCTGAAAAAAAGCTCAAGTCTTCATCTCCGCCCTGATGCCACTCTCTAGAAGTTAATTGAGCGTCGCCGTAGAGCACTCCAAAAACAGTATTTTCATCCCATAGAGGAACAGCTATTGCCGTGCGAATTCCTTTGTCGATCATGCTGATATTGTCGTCAAACTGTTCGTCAAATTGAGCGTCGGCAGTTTTGAGAGCAACTTGTTCTTCCAATACTTTGCGGCAAATAGTGCGACCGATCCAACTGCCATCAGCGGGCATATGTTTATTTTTAGCTGTGGGTCGGGTAGCAGTTTTAACTACTTCCAGTTCGCCGTTATTTCTAAAGTCTATTAATAGCGCTAAACGTTCAATATTCTTGATATCGCGGAACACGATCTTCTGGACTTGATAGAAAATTGCTTCAATGGATTCAGCAGTGTTCAAAAATTTAGCGATATCAACCAAATATTTTAAACGCGATATTGCTTGTTCGTAGTTTTTTTCGATTTTTGTATCTGGTTCTATCCACTGTTTTTGCAGTTCTTTGGCTTTGCCGAGGATTGTAACTCCTTCGGGCATGGTGCCGATTTCGGGAAGTTGGGGGTCGGAGCGATCGGGCAAAACGACAATCAAATTAATCCGGTGTCCCAGATAAATCACATCGCCCTGATTGACTAAGTGAGGGTGGTTGAGGGGACTGTTGTTAAGTAGCGTCCCGTTGGTACTGCCCATATCCTCAACTAGCCACTCGCCTGAACCTATCTTAAACAAGCGGGTGTGGTGCCGGGAAATATCAGAAAAAGGCAGTTGCAAATCGCATTCTAGCAACCTACCAATAATAAAATCGTCGCCCTCGACAGGTACGGTTTTTTCGATGATTCCATTAATTTGCAGTTGCAGATTGAGTTCATTCATACATAGCACCGCTGTTGAATCTTCAAGGCTTTAATAAGACTTGAATTCATCAGATAAAACCTTCTACGAGTCTGACGGAGCAGGCGGCAGCTCCAAAGTAAGCTGACCCAACACACCTGTTCTAAAATCGTTTAACATTTGCCGCGCCGTTCGTTCGACATCTCCTTTATACCTGTCTTTTGCTACTTCGTGCAAATAATCTTCACCATTACCAGATCCTAGGTCTAATTTATACCGGGATTTGAAACCAGACACTGATATGAATCTCTCATCAGCAGCTTCCAGGGCTAGGAGCAAATCTACCATAGCGGAGGCTACTACCTGATTGTCGTAAGCTGCTTCGCCAATATCTTCGCAAATAGCTAATTTTATGGCATTTTCTTGATTGTTAATGCGGGTGGGGATCACTCCGGGGGCGTCCAATAACTCAATTTCGTCAGAAATGCGAATCCATCGGAGCGATTTAGTTACTCCTGCTCTGCGGGCGCTGTCTACCACTCTGCGCCCTAAAAGCCGATTGATTAAAGCAGATTTTCCGACATTTGGGAAGCCCATCACCACGGCGCGGACTGGACGGGGTAGCATACCTCGATCGAATCTACGCTTATTTAGCTGCACTCCAGCCTCCTGGACAGCATCGGAAACATCGTGTACTCCTTGACCGTGCTCGGCATTAGTAAAATAGGCAGTTTCCCCCTGAGACTCAAACCAGGTTTCCCACGCGTCGCGGGTTTGAGGAGTAATCATGTCCATGCGGTTGATGACCAACACTCGCGCCTTACCGCCCACCCAGGTTGGCATTTGGGGGTGGTAAGTCGCTAGTGGAATGCGGGCATCTCGGACTTCTAGCACCACATCTACCCGCTTTAGCTGTTCTTTTAATGCCCGTTCAGCTTTGGCAATGTGACCGGGATACCAGTGAATTTTCATAATACGAAGGAAGAAGGAAGAAGGAAGAAGGAAGAAGGAAGAGGGAAGAGGGAAGAAGGAAGAAGGAAAAAGGAATTAACCACAGAGGGCGCAGAGAGCGCAGAGAGAAGAAAGCAGAGGGAAGAAGTAAGAAATCAGGAAAATGGAAAAGCGATCGAGAAAAATGCAAGAAGCAATAAGCAAGAGTTGTCTTACTTCTTACTTCTTCCCTCTTCCTTTTTCCTTTTTCCTTTTTCCCTCTTCCTTCCTTAAGGCACAATCAAAACTGCACAAGGAGACAGATTGATTACCCGACTGGTAACGCTGTCAGACGCCCCATCGTCAGTTAAACCCATCCCCCGACAGCCCATCACAATCAAATCTGCCCCAACTTCGTCAGCCACATCACAAATCGTGAAAGCAGGTTTGCCTTCTCGTTCGATAATTTCAGCTTCAATTCCCTGCTGGGAAAACATCGACTGGGCCTCAGACAGCAGTTTGGCGACTGCTTCGGGGGAACTCATCACCTCTCGCGGTGCCTCGCCCTCCTCGGCTGGAGGTTCGACTACCGACAGAATAACTAAACGAGAGCCGTAGGTTTTCACAATATTGACAACCTTTTCCGCCGCTTCGCGGGCTTCTCGGCTTTGATCTACAGGAAATAAGACAGTCTTGAACATAGTTCGCATTTCCCGGACACGGACTCCGATAAAATGTTTACGTTGAGCCAAATCAGTGCCGTTTGTTTCATCTTCCGTTTTTTGTACGGGCGCGGTTGAATGCGCCCGAGGCCCCAAGTGCAAGTGACGAGTGCCGCCATTTCAACGGAATTAGACAAAAACACAAATATTAGGAGGTTAATCCTGTGACAAAAAAAACTGTAGCAAATTTATCGGCATCGGACTTATCGGGCAAACGGGTATTGGTGCGGGCGGACTTTAATGTGCCGCTCGACAACGGCAGTATCACCGATGATACTCGCATCCGGGCTGCTCTGCCGACTATTCAGGATTTAGCGTCGAAGGGCGCTAAGGTCATTTTGTGCAGTCACTTCGGGCGTCCGAAGGGTGTGACTGAGAAGTTGCGCTTGACTCCGGTTGCTAAGCGGCTGTCGGAATTGTTGGGGAAGGAAGTCAAAAAGACTGATGACTGCATCGGCGATGAAGTTGCTGCTACTGTGGCGGCGATGGCTGATGGCGATGTGGTGTTGCTCGAAAATGTCCGCTTCTACCCTGAAGAGGAAGCAAATGACCCGGAATTTGCCAAGAAGTTAGCTTCTGTTGCTGATTTGTATGTGAATGATGCTTTTGGTACTGCTCACCGGGCTCACGCTTCGACTGAGGGTGTGACTAAGTATCTGAGCCCTTCTGTGGCTGGGTTTTTGATGGAGAAGGAATTGCAATATCTCGGTAGTGCGATCGACAATCCTCAACGTCCCTTAGCTGCTATCATTGGCGGTTCCAAGGTTTCCAGCAAGATTGGAGTCATCGAAAAACTGCTCGAAAAGTGCGACAAATTGTTGCTGGGCGGCGGCATGGTGTTCACTTTCTACAAAGCTCGCGGTTTGAACGTTGGCAAGTCTTTGGTGGAAGATGACAAGTTGGAACTGGCGAAGTCTTTGGAAGCTAAGGCGAAGGAACGGGGAGTTACTTTTCTGTTACCGACTGATGTGGTAGTTGCTGACAAGTTTGCTGCTGATGCCAACATTCAAATTGTCCCCGTTGAAAACATTCCCGAGGGTTGGATGGGTTTGGACATCGGCCCGGATTCTGTGAAAACTTTCCAAGATGCTTTGGCCGATTGCAAAACCGTAATCTGGAACGGGCCGATGGGCGTGTTTGAGATGGAGAAGTTTGCTGCGGGAACCGAAGGAATTGCTCATTCTTTGGCTGGAATTACTAAGACTGGTACTACCACAATTATCGGTGGTGGTGACTCGGTGGCGGCGGTAGAACAGTTGAACTTGGGCCCAGAAATGAGCCACATTTCTACTGGTGGCGGCGCTAGTTTGGAACTGCTCGAAGGTAAAGAGTTGCCTGGTGTTGCGGCTTTAGATGAAGCTTAAATCTTCGGCTAAAGGCTAGAACGCAGAAGGCAGAATTCAAGATAATTGTTAATTAAAAAAAACTTATTTTTTTAGTTTGCTATCCTATTGAAATTTCTGCTTTCTGCCGGCTTATATGGTCTCCACTAGAACCAGCCTAATAAAATTGGTTCGTAGTGAGGACTTTAGTCCGCATCCAAGAAAGGACTAAAGTCCTCACTACAAACCTTTTATATTGGAGTTATTGAAGGTCAATAATATAGCGGTCGCAAATTTTGCGAGTATAATTGGTCTGAAGTGGCAGTGAGGTTTGTTTGTGAAACTTAAAATCTTGGCAAGTGTAACGGCAACTGTAGCAGTTTTAGCGCCGTTTTTGCTGGCAGCCCCCGTCAAAGCTCAAAATCCAGATCAGGTGCGACAATTGCTAGAAACTAAGGAGTGCGAGGGCTGCGATTTGAGAAATGCTGATTTGTTTAAGGCGAGTTTGTACAGAGCTAATTTAAAAGGTGCTGATTTAAGCGGTGCTAATCTCTACGAAGCTAATTTGCTAGAGGCTGATTTAAGTGGTGCTAATTTGGCGAATGCTAACTTAGTTAATGCGGAGATGTACGGGGCTGATTTGGACAGCGCTAATTTGCGAAATGCGGATTTATCTAATGCTTTTTTGGGACGGGCAAATTTGACGAGAGCTGATTTGCGCGGTGCTAAACTTTTTAATGCTAATTTGGGCGAGTCTTATTTGCTGCAAGCTAATTTGTCGAATGCAGATTTGCGACGTTCGCTACTGTTTAGAGTGAATTTGAATCGCGCGAATTTAAGCGGGGCAGATTTGTCTTTTGCTGACGTGCGCGATACTAATTTGCAGAATGCTATTCTGTCAAATACCAGGCTTCCTAAAAGTCAATTGACTGGGAGTAATATCGATGCTGCTAGTAACGTGCGGCAGGCTGATTTGGAACGTGCCAACTTGCGCGGTACGAATTTGGGGCCGGTGGTTTGCGTCACGACGAGTTTTCCTTATTGTGTTTTGAATTTGGAGTAATCAGTCTTACAGTGCGTCAGCAGCGATTATTTTAGCAGCTACGAAAGCGTTTGACCCGCTGGCGCACCCTAGCTTGATATATATAGCCTTTCTCAGAAAGATGAGGTACTATCGGGCATAGGGCATAGGGCATGGGGCATAGGGCATAGGGCATAGGGCATACCTCAATTTTTTGAGAACCGCTATAGCAATACGATTCACTTAACAATTGTCCCAAGAGAGGAACGAAGCAAACAAGAGTCTCTATTTTTCATTAGTTTTGACTCTTGCCATCTCTTAACCTAACAGTATTGTGATATCCAATAGAGCTTTTTAAGTGAGTTATGTCAAGCGCGAGCCATTGCCAATTATCAATTACCAACTATGAATACCTGACATACCTCACCTCAATTAGAAGGGCTAGAGGAGCTAAGTTTGAGGTACTTTGTATCCCCTTTCTAGGGCAAATCTCACAAGCTGGGCGCGATTTTCTAACTGTAATTTGCTGAAGATGCTGCCTAGATGAGCTTGCACGGTGCGGGGGCTAATAAACAGCCGATCGCTAATTTGTTTGTTAGTATAACCTTGAATCACTTCCCAAAACACCCTTTCCTCGGCTGGTGTTAGCGGTAAAGGTGCTGGATTCGGCAATACTGCGATAGTTTTTGGCTCCACCGCCCGAGCGTTAGAAGTTTGCAGCAGTCGGACAATCTCGGCGTGAATGCGGTGGGAGCGCTCTAACTGCGCTTTGACCTTAGCCAAGATTTCTTCAGACTGAAAAGGTTTTACCAGATAATCGTCAGCGCCGATCGCGTGACCTTCAACTTTTGACTCAATCTCGCCTTGACCAGATAAAAATATAAACGGGACTAACTGTCCCAAACGGGTTGTTCGCAAGCGGCGGCAAAACTCAAACCCGTCCATTTCTGGCATCATTACATCTGAAATCACCAAATCAGGGGGTGCGTTCTCAAAAATTGAGAGCGCCTCAACTCCTGAATTAGCGCATTCAACCCGGTATCCTTGGCTTTCCAGGTACATTGCTAAGACTGTTTGACAGTCTGCTTCGTCGTCAACTACTAATATTCTTTCCATGAGGGCCTTGCACCAATTCCAGTTGACAGTTCTTGAAACTGCGGCTCCCAAAGTAGGAACTTAAATGAGTTTACGTGCTGCAACTTGATAAAGACTCCCAATTTCAAGACGCCACAATTCCTCAAGTAGTCCAATTACGGGCGCCGATCGAATAAAATGAGCAGAAGTTGAGGAATGTTGGACTAATTTCTCATTTGTTTGATTCGTCTATCCTAAAAATCTACAACTTTTGAGGAGGCATCGTCAACTTTTGGGTACCAAATAGACGGCAAAAGAAATAATTTTATTTTATTATACACAAATTATGGTGGCGCTTACACTATTCCCAGACTTGACATGGAAAGATTTTTTGATTTTTCCGGTTCGGACACAGGTGCAAAAGGGGTAGCACGACCAGGTGCTGCCAGGGGCTGCGCGAACAAACGTTGGTCGGCAACCAACATATTTTCAATTGTCGGTGCGGGTTCGGGGCGACTGAACAGATACCCCTGCATGATATCGCAGTTGTGCTGTTTCAGGAAAGCTAGTTCTGCTTCTGTTTCTACTCCCTCAGCAATTACTGTCATGTTCAAGCTGTGACCGAGTAAAATTACTGCTGTGGTAATAGCAGCATTTTGAGCGTCTTCGTTGGCATTGCGAACAAAAATGCGATCGATCTTTAAGCTGTCAAAAGCAAATTGCTTGAGATATCCTAAAGTAGCGTAACCAGTGCCGAAGTCGTCGATCGCAATCCGAATTCCTAAAGCTTTGAGTTGGTTTAAAGTTGCGCCTGCGACTGTCGCGTTTTCCACCAGAGCGCTTTCGGTCATTTCTAATTCTAAATTAGCTGGCTCTAAGCCTGTGGTTTCTAATATTTGGAGGATTCGCGCCTTGAGTTCTGGGTCGGACAACTGCCTGGCCGACAAATTTACTGATATTGTAAAAGGCGAGAATCCCGCCGCCAGCCAACTCGCGGCTTGGGCGCAAGCTGAGAGCAGCACCCACTCGCCAATCTGAATAATTAAACCTGTTTCTTCTGCTAAGGGAATAAATTCGCCCGGAGAAATTATACCTCGATCGGGATTTTGCCACCGCACCAAAGCTTCAGCGCCGATAACTTGTCCGGTAGCAATATTCACCTGCGGCTGATAGTATACCTGAAACTCACCTTGTGCCAAAGCACGGCGCAGCAGAGCTTCCAGAGCGAGCTTTTCAGGGGAGAGGACACAAACTTTGGTCGAGTCGTTGGCTAAATCTTTGAGTCTGGCTTCTGCTTGGTGAAGCGCGATTGTCAGGGGCTGAGTAATAGTTTGCCGTTTCGAGACGCGAGAAGCAATGGCTCCTAGCAATTCATCCTTAGTAAACGGCTTTGTCAGGTAATCGTCGGCCCCCAATTCCATCCCCCGACGAAAATCGGTTTTGGCACTTTGAGCCGTGAGGAAAATAAATGGAATTGTTGCGGCTAGGGAGTTCTGTCGCAGCGTCCGCAACACGTCGTAGCCGTCGAGTTCCGGCATCTGCACGTCGCACAAAATTAAATCCGGGATCTCCGAAAGTGCCATCTGCACCCCAAATCGACCGTTTTCGGCCGCGATGGCCCGGTAGCTGTGAGATTCCAGGAGTTGCAGAAGAGTTTCCCGGATTAATTCGTCGTCTTCTATGACTAAAATTTTGAGCATGATACTTAGATTACAGATGGCACTATATATCAGAACCTGACTAACTCTAGCATACTCAAACTAGCTAGTTACTGATTAGGCCAATTAGCCAATAAATCATTAGCCATTTGGCTAATGATTTTCCCTCGGTTCTGAAGTCACCTTCTAAGAAGTCGCAAAATTGGGAAGAGAGCGAAAACTTTCCAGGGCATAAAACTGCTGCGCCCGACTGTTTTGATGAATTTTTATTACAAAATATATCGTGGTTTCTCATAAAAAGTGCCGTTAACACTTTCACTCCGCGGATGGCGGCAAGCTCTATATAATCTCTGGTTAATTCGTTCTAAAAAAGTATTCGTAGTGAGGACTTTAGTCCTCAGATTTTTAGGCGGACTAAAGTCCTCACTACAAACCTATTTTATTGTGTGGTTCGAGGCGACATCCTAGGATGCACTGCCTTAATTCATAGGCTTAGTGGAATTCGCACAAAATTTGCGATCTACAATTGCAGAATTGATACTGACAGCCTGCATTGATGATGACTGCAAAATCTGGTTTTGCGGAACTACAACTGTCTTTTTGCAAACCAGTTCGCTGCTGCCTACAGAGGCAAAGTTCCAAGCATAAAATTCGGGATTGCTGACTGTCGCACTGGCGGGATATAAACCCAATGCAGTTAATAATACTAATCCCAAAGTTACTAAAGTTACGATCGCGAATCTCAGCATATTCTTTTTTTGAACCAGAAAATTTACCCGATCGGGATTACCTCATTATCGCCCGATCGCCCTCAAGGCGTCAATAGCCACCAGTCGATTTTAGATTTTAGATTTTAGATTTTAGATTTGAAAAATTTTAGATTTACTCGCTCTGATGAATCTGGGCTCTTCAACTAGGGTCTAAAATTTGAGGTGGCGAACTTGGGCCCTGCGGGGGCTGAGATTCGTTTTTGGGTGGCGGTTATTTCGTCTCCAGATTTAACTCGTAGGCGATCGGCTCGGATGATTGAGAAACTACGACGAATTCATAAAAACCAGTATCATCCAGCACTCCAGACCAACTCAACTCCTCTGCATCTTGCAGCAGAGGCTTGGCTTTGTTTGTCCGCCCTGGAGAATAAATCGACAGCAGAGTGGATTTGCGCGGAGCTTGCAAATTCACGCTCAAAGTTTGATTTTGAGCGAACCGCGCTATGTAAGCTTTCCCTTCACCGGGTTTGAGATTGCCGGTGAGGGTTTTGGCGTTCGATCGCCGATCGAATTCCACGCTCTCGACATTTGCTCCGGCTTCCAAAGCTGTGAGGGCGTCAGCGGTAATTGCTTGCCAAATTTGCCCGATCGGCAAATCAATGATATTGCGATCGCGCGGCTGCTGCGGAAACAAATAAAAGAACTTCGCATCAGCCAAATCGTACAGCGCCCGACTGCTCAAAGAAAGCTTGTTAACCTCAGCTTTCCAGCGATCGCGATCGGCACTGTCGTAACTTCCCAACCGCGCTCTAGCCTCGCTGCTGAGGTTTGAGAGCTTGTCGAGCAAGTCGTCGCCGATTTTCTGCCACCTTTCGCGCCACTGGCGATCCTCGTCGCCTTCTTTTAACAGCCGCCCGCCCAATTCCGGGTATTTAGCATAGAAAGTTTCGTCTACAAGATTGACGTAACCGCTATAAAATCGATCGTCAATTTTGAGTTCAGAAAAGCGATCGCGCAAAGCATCTTCTTGCTGCTGCTTCGGGCCCGGAGTCTGGGGAATCTTCTGCACTTTTGATTGGATGTTTAACACGTAATTGCCCGCAAACCAGCCAACTGCTCCCATACTTGAAAGCACGGCTATTACGAACAAAAACATTTGCCAAGCAGGCATCTTTTGCTGGTTGCCAATCATCGCCACTCGCACCGGAGTTCCCGGCAGTTTCGGGACAGGGGGAGGAACGGGGATGGGCTGCGAGTGTTCCGGCGGCTGCTGGGTGAGGGCAAAATCCGGCGCAGGCTGCGGCGGTGGCGGCTGCTGTAAAGGGGGATTCCCAGAGAGAGCCTGCAAAACCTCGCGAGCCGAGGAGTAGCGCTGGCTCGGCTGCTGAGCGAGCATTTTACCCAGCACCAAGGACAAATTTGGAGACAGAGAACAGTCTGCCCGCCAGTTCCAATTTAACGTCTGGCTGTCGAGCAATTGATGAGGTTCCTTCCCCGTCAGCAACACCAAAACTGTAGCGGCGAGGGCGTACAAATCGCTGTGGGGATAGACGATACCCATTTGCATCTGTTCGAGGGGAGCATAGCCGAGCTTGCCGATGCGAGTCGCGGGGGCGGGAGTGGCGTTACCTTCTGTTTCGGCGAAGAGAGATTCTACGGTGGCGGCGATTTCTTTGACTCCGCCGAAGTCAATGAGCACGGGCATCCCGTCAGACAAGCGCAAAATCAGGTTGTCGGGGGAGATGTCGCGGTGAATGACTCCCAACGAGTGAATGTATTCGAGGACTGGCAAAATCTGGATCAGCAGTTGATTGACTTCTGCTTCGATGAAGCGCAAACCCTGACGCTTGCGGGCGTCCAGCAAAAAACGGTAGTTTTGACCCGGTACGTAGTCTTGGACGAGAAATAGGTAGCCTCGATCGACTATACTGACGCGAAACATTTCGCGGAAGCGCGGGATTTGATTGTGTTGCAGCTTGTAGAGCACTCCGGCTTCGCGCTCGAAGAGTTCCTCGGATTTTTGTAAGGCGTAACTTCCTTGTACTTGGGGCGCAAATTCTTTTAAAACGCAGGGTTCGTTAAATCGGTGGGCATCTTCAGCGAGGTAGGTGCGCCCGAAGCCTCCGTGTCCCAATTCGCGGACGATGCGGTAGTGGTTGTGGAGAGTGATGCCGGGGTAGATGGGATTGTTCATTGGAACTTGTTGCTGCGTCGGATGTATGCGCTTGAGTAAGATTGGGAGTTTTGGGCGATCGCGCTAATTAATCTTGACATAGTGTGTCGGTGTTGATGAGTCGATCGGCAGCTTGGTCATCTCCTGCTGTTTTTGTTAAACAAGCGGTTTCTTGGCTGCACACAAGTTTATGGATTGTGCTATTTGTGCGATCGTACTCAGATTTATGGGACAATCGATCAGATATTTGACAGGATGCGGGAACTAAATTGTATCGGGATCGATATTTAATTCTCGTAATTTTGCGGCCAGGCGATCGGCTCGTCGAGCTTGATTTTCGGCTCGTTGAGCTTGATTTTCGGCTCGTTGAGTCTGATTTTCAGCTCTTTGAGCCTCTGCATCAGCTCGCCCTGTCTCCCTTTCTGCAACTTCTTCAGGAGTAGGAACCAATTCACCTGCTGCTGTAAAGAAACGCAATTGTCCGCTACAAATCCCCAAACTCAAATCAAGCTGTTGACTCCGCAGATAGCCGAATTCATTCGGTGCAATTGGTTGATATTCCCCATCAACTAAATGAAACCCAGCTAATTCTAAAGTTTCAGGATCGAACCAAAAGTAATCATGAGTACGGAAGGTATCTTGATACAGTTTTTTTTTAAAGTTTTTATCTATGTTCGCTGTTTGCGGCGACAGGATTTCCAGAATGATATTTGGGTACTTTCCATCTTCATCCCAAACCACCCAGCTTTTCCGAGTTTTGCGTTCTGTTCCAAGTACCACAAAAAAGTCTGGGCCTCGGAAGTCTTTCGATTTAAGTTGCTTGGGGCTGTAGTAAATAGTGAGGTTGCCGGCAGCATAGAAGTCATTTATATCTCGCCACAACCATTCTAAACACTTGAACAGCAGCATTATTTGTCGGAGATGCAGTTCTGTTTCCACTGGAGGTTCATCACTATATAAATCGACTGGAGGAACAATAATATTTTCGGGTAGCTCTGGTTCTAGTAGCTCTGGTTCTAGTATTTCTTGTTCTGGTATTTCTTGGGGAGTAACTAATTCTGCGGTTGCGGACATGGCTGCTTGAGGAGTAAGAGGTGGTGTGTCTATTTTAGCAAGGTTTTTATCTCGATGCCCAGGACTATATCTGAAAGTGCGATCGCACTTTTGGTCAAAAAGTGCGATCGGGCAATTAAAATTACGTTATTTTTTATTCAGTCCGCGGAGGCGGACTTCGTTTGTATAGACGCGGTTTAAACCGCCGTCTTAAATATTACCAATCACCGCATTATTTACTATCAGCTTCTCTAAGAGCCGCCAGAATTTCCGGTCGTTTCATGCGCGCGTAGCCGCGGACTTTACGGTCTTTGCCGATCGCCTTTAAGCGCCTCAGCGACAGAGTATCATAGTCTTCCTCTTGGGGCGGAAACGGCAACTCTAACTGCAACTGCGGTAGCTGAGGTTTCGACTGCGCCTTCGACTGCTTCTTCGCCGGGGTTTTAGGCTGCGCCTTCGATTGCTTTTTCGGCGGTGTCTCCGGCTGTACTTCTGAGTGCATCGCAGCGGCTCCCAGTTGGCTGCGGAGCGTGGCAATTTGATTTTTTAGGTCATTTTCTACATCTGCGATCGAGTCGGCGACAAACTGATTAATTATTTGGACTGTGCGCTCTAATTTTATTGACAGCAGTTTTTCTACTTCATCCAACTGTCTTAACGCACCTTCAAGATTCATCTCCGAAATAACCGCAGATTTCGGAGAACTATTGCTGCCAGATTGTTCAATTTTTTTAGCCAATTTATCTACCTTTTCATGGAATGTTTTTTCAACTTGTTCTAGCAGATGCTTGATCTGTGTTATTTGGTCGCTATCAAAGTTCTGCTCTGTTAGAGCTTTAACTTGTTTTTTTAGCAGGTCTTCATTCTTTTTAACAGATTGTTCTATTTGTTTTGTTAGACTCTCTACTTTATTTTGAAATGATAGCTCAAATTGTTGCAGTATAGTCTCGATTTGTGCAGTTTTCTGAGTAGGCTGCGGAGCTAAATGTTCCATTTCTGCTTGAGCAGCAACTACCTCATCGTCGGTCATTTCAAAAACCCAAGCCCACATTTGCTCAATGCCGAGTTCTTTGGCAACAATACACCAATCCGCTCCGCAGACAACTTCGTATTCTTCTTCGTTGCTGTAAGCTTCAGTATGACGTACAATTAAAGGAATTAAGTTGCTGCCTTGCTCGATGAGACTTCTCCTAAGAGCTTCCCGACGTTCGCGAGGGATTTCCCCCCCCTGAGTCTCTGGTACTGCAATTTGGGAAGTATAAATCTGACTGTGACTAATTGGCTTAATCCGCAAATATTCAACTATTCGGTTTTGATCTTGCGATCGATCCATCTTGTTACAAGTCCCCTTTTGTCATTAAAATCAGGTGTTTGGGTAATGATGTATATTTGGACTTTACAGCCTGGGTTTTAAGTACCACAGGACTAACCCAAGAAGTCTAATTATAGGGTGCGAGACAAACACCTTACCCAGACTGTGGTTAGTTAAAGGATTTGTTGGCCTCAATCTCGAAGTCTGGGAGAGATATCGGCGGCGTGCTGTACCTGTGCGGCTGGCTGTGGGGTGACAGCCTGGGCGATCCTCTTCGTTGGCGTAGCCCCCGTAGGGGCGGGCTTCGCTAACGGCAAAACTGACTGCAATTCCTACAAAAAATCAACTGTGATGAGTTTAACTGGCTGGGGGACACAAATTATACACTGCTTCACTCATCTTTACTTTTTTTGGCGATCGGCTTCGAGGACTTCGCTAACGGGCGATCGCAATTGCGAGTGATAAGTATTTTTACCCTAGTCAATTACCTTAGAGAAATTCGGTTTCAACTCTTGTGGGGTGGGCTTCTAGCCCGCCCCCAAAAACGCAATTTACACGCCTCACAACCTATGAGTATTTTTGCCAGCAATCAATAATTTTAATCATTGTTTTGTCGGTTAAGCCTTTAATACGTTCCACCACATTTGCAAAGGATGCAAACGGCCGCACATCTCGCTCTTTGAGTATGAGTTGTATAACAGGAGGCTTCAGCCCAGCATCTTTCAAATGTGCGGCCAGTTGAATTTTATCTTGAGTATTGAGTGCGTCCAACAGGGACATTGGTTGGGAAGTTACCTGTTCAACTGATTGTACCGTATCTACCAAAGTCGGTTGTGCCGAGACAGACTCAGATTTCAACTCATTAATTTTGTTAGTTAACTGGGCTTCAATTAACAGAGGTAGTTGTTGTGAAAATAGATTTTCAACTTCTTGTATTCTCTCAGCTAACAACTCTTTTTCACGGGTGTACTCAGCTTTCAATTCATTGATTTGATTTTCTAACCGAGCTTCAATATTTGCCAGCCGCTGCTCAAAACTAGATGGTGCTTCCAGACTTTCACTTTCCTGACTGGAATTCTCAGTTATTAATGACTCTTTGGGAGTTTCATTTGCAGCTAAATTCTCAATAATTCCAGATTTTCTGAGAATGGCGACTTGTTCAAGCAGAAGTTCTTCATTTTCTGGTTCCAGGATAAATGCTCCGATTGTCTCGCCTTTGAAAGCGTTAATTTCCCTTGCTCTCGCCGCCGCATAGTATTCAAAGTCTCCGTCTACTATTTCGTAAGCATCAATACCGACGCGGCGGACAATTATCGGATGGATCAAGCCTCCTGCATCTAAAATTAGTCGGGCTAATTTATCCAAATCGCGATCGGCAAAATTAGCAGCGGGAACTTTGGAGGTAATTCTTTTCACTGCAACCAGTGACGGAGATAATTTTTTCATAAGTTTTTACTACCATAAAGAATTGGTTTAAAGCCTCTCTCTTGTAACCGAGAAATTAAAATCAGACTATTTATGAGTCCAATCCTCGGACTTCCAGGTAGAGCTCGCACTCATCTGTCAACTGTCAACTGTCAACTGTCAACTGTCAACTGTCAACTGTCAACTGTCAACTGAATGAACTATTTTTGCCAAAACTTCTTCGGCTAGCATTTCAAATTCTTGCGATGAGAGGCAATCTGGTTTAAAATCGAGCACCGAAATCGGATCTGCAATTTCAATATTCCCCACAATTTTAAATAGTTCTGCACACTTTGCTAAATCCTCTCTCTCATAAATTGCATTCTCCATAATTTCCAGGCCGTAGCGTTTAGGAATTGCTTCCCTACGCTTGGGCAAACTGTACTGTACAAATTTAGGATTAGGTGAGATTTTGCAAGGGAGAACGCCTAAAACTTCTAAAGGTTTCTTGCCGATTTGTTTTTTGAATCCATTAATTTTTTTAATAAAATCTTTGACATTAATCAATCCTTGATTAGCAAACGGTTTTAAGTCAGAAGGAATAATTAAATAATCGGCAGCAATTAGGGCAACTCTGGCGAAAAAATTCAAAGATGGAGGCGTATCAATCAGTACAATATCGTACTTGTCTTGTACTTCTGCTAGTTTTTGAATCAAAATCATGCGACTGTAATCTAGCTGATTTAGTTCCGTTTCATAGTACATTAAATCGATGTGGGAAGGAACTACATCAATTGGGGGATTGCAAAAATTCGACGGGCGAGCTACTTCGGCGATCGAGTAAAAATCCTCTGATTGCAGAACTTGCAGAATATTGCAATCTTTCAAATCGTCTTGTTCTTCATCTTCAAATTTTACTAAACCAGTCGCAAAGGTGGTATTTGCCTGACTATCTAAGTCGATGACTAGAACTCTTTTACCTTCTTTGCTCAGTGCTGCGGCTAAATTGACTACAGTTGTAGTTTTGCCTACGCCGCCTTTGTTATGGTAAACTGCAATTATTTTCATAGTGTTTTCTCTTGTTTCTGGAACGATTAAATCAGGTATTTGTTCCGGTTCTGAGATTTGAATTGGCTCAGGTTTTGCAGTGGCGGGATTGTTGGGTTGTACTGGTATTTCGCTAATTAACTCAGGACTAACTAAATTAATTTTACTATCTTCCAGTTCTAAATTATCTGGATTTTTTACAACTTTTAAATTATCTCTACCTATCAAAGCGATAATTTCATCAATTTTAGTTTCAATATCTTGTCCCGCGCACTGAAATGCTAACTCAATATCATCATTGACTCTTGCATAGATTCTAATTTCTTTACCGTTAGTTAGCAGTCCGTAGCCGATGCTTAAACTTGTTAAGTAACGCTTGAGTTTTCGCAGATGGCGATCTAGATTTTCCTTGGGATGTTTGGCTTCCATGACTAAACTCATGGGCGAGTCTGCATCGAGAACGATCGGGATAACTTGGGTAGCAAAGGAAAGGAAGTCTAGGCGAATATTCCCAAAGGCGATTTCTTGGTGCCAAGTGTCGGGGGTATAGCCGAGTTTTGGCAACAGATAGCTGACAATAAGTTTGCTTTCTACTTCGCTTTCGTTGCGACAGTTATTGGGATTGAAAGCCATTCGATTTTAGATTTTAGATTTTAGATTTTAGATTTTAGTCGTAGGGTGCGTCGCCCTCGAAAATTACCAAACAACTATTGACAATCTTACAGCGACGCACCAGAGTTTTGTGTGGTAATACCAAGTCGTAGGGTGCGTCGCCACAGAAAATTCCAAACAACTATTGACAATCTTACAGCGACGCACCAGAGTTTTGTGTGGTAATACCAAGCGTGAAAAATCCTTGCAATAATTAAGGTTGAGGCAAGTTTATTCATATATAGTCGATGGTGCGTCGCTCGCTAGATTTTTCATCTATTTTTGGATACTGTCGGTGGCGACACACCCTACGAATAATGTTGCAAGAGTTATGCAAATTGGTATAACTATACGGTGCGTCAGGGATAAAATTGTTAGTCTGGTATCACAACATTTAGCCCTGACGCACCCTACAACTAATTAAGAAAACCCGGCTTGTTAAACAAAACCGGGTTTTTCGGAGATTTATCGCGTTTCCAACTTATTTGGTTTGAGCGTGAAATTCCTCTAATGTCTGATAGCCACCAGCGGGATTGTAGAGGTGACAGTTGTCAGCAATCCGCTTCATTAAAGACCAAGAAAACTTGGTTTCATAGAGATGAGGTTGCCAGTTTTCTTTCAAGCTGCTGTGGGCGAGGCGCAAGTTGTACCAGGGTATAGAAGTTGAAAGGTGGTGGGGAACGTGCACGTTAATGTCGTGACACAGAAACTCAACCCAGCGGGGATAGTCGCAGTGAACTGTTCCCGATAGTTGTGCTTGGGCTTCGTTCCATTCTGCTGGTGCTTTAAATGAAATGTCTGGTGCTGTGTGGTGAACAATTGTAAAAGTGCTCATCCAGAAATGGTAAACCATCCAAGGCATTAACCAAAATTTGATGAATCCCCAAATGCCTGTGGTGGCAATTAAAGTAGGAAATACGATCGCAGCACCGATCAAAACTACCAAAACCGAAAACCGTACTTGTTCGCGCTGTTGACCTTCTTTGAAGCGCCACCACATAAAGTGTACTTTTGCCCAGTGGGCGATCGAGCCAATCCACCACATCGGGCCGAAGATTAAACTATAAGCTATTTGTAATGCTTTGGGCGCGGCAGCGTAGTCGGCTGCTGTCATCGGTTGCCAAGCATTATCCTCACCAATTTTATTGGTATGCTTGTGGTGATAATTATGTCCGTGACGCCATGCGTGAAACGGGAAAATTAACGGCAGAAATACGAGATGTCCGACTAAATCGTTTACCCAGCGGCGGTTAGCAAATGACCGGTGTCCGCAGTCGTGGCCGATCACAAAAAAACCGGTTAATCCGGTTCCTGTGAAAATCCACATCAGGGGTAGTAAATACCAAGGTGATACTGCTAGGCCAAAATAACCGACAGCAACTAGAAGAACGTTAATGATGACTTTTGTCCAAGCTTTGCGGGGGTTTTTGACAAACACTTCGCGCGGCAGGGTTTTGAGAATATCTTTGAGGCGCAGGTTGGAGGTGTCACTTGCGGGTGTCAAATTTAGTGGTTTTTCGATCGATGCTGTCATAAATAGATTTCGATTCTCCGTGTGCCAAGTGGATGGCTTAACAAAATTAACGCAGTAAAATATCAGCTTGCTACTGGCAATCAGCAGACAAGTTGAACCCTAAATAAGGGCATTTTCGCAGACGCTGGCGATCGCTAGCCGCAGATTAGATGGCTAGCGCTTTTGGTTAAAAAAACACTGCGGTTAACAAAACTTTACTTTTTATACCACAGCGACCGCACAATTAGCACGGGTTGTTAGTGCTAATTGCCGTTGCTGACAGCGGAATTTTTGCCGATCGCAACTTGAGAGCAAGCAACGGAGCGCTGCTGTTTGAGGGTTTGGACTTGTAGCAGCAAGGAGTCGATTTCTGCTTGCAGGTGCAGGAACTTGACTTGCTGATCGGCTTGGTAGGGACACTTCACCGAATCTAGTTTGCGGGCAAAACCCGTTGATAGCGTAGCAGAACTAGCGATTTCGGGATTGCTAGCGGTGACTTGAGGCCGAGAAAGAGTGGATGAATTATTTGACATTAGTAATTGAGTAGACATATCTACACATTCACACCATTAAGTTACTTTAACCTGAACGGATCGTATCAAACATTAAATTAACCGAATCGAGCTAAAATTAGTGTAAATTCCTTGGCAAAGCCTAGAAACCATTGACATCGTGACCCTGATTCTACCTGCTACTGACTCTGCTGCTAACTCCGCTGCCCGCGCAGCCTCGCCGAAACACAAGGGCTGGCCGGGCTTGATCGAAGCTTATCGCCCCTACCTGCCGGTGACGGAAACCACGCCGGTAGTGACACTCCAAGAAGGCAATACTCCCCTGATTCCAGCACCGGCGATCGCCTCTCTCATCGGTAGAGACGTGCGCGTGTTGGTGAAATACGACGGCCTCAACCCCACTGGTAGTTTCAAAGACCGGGGGATGACAATGGCGATTTCCAAGGCGAAGGAAGCCGGCGCCAAAGCTGTAATTTGCGCCAGTACCGGCAATACTTCGGCAGCCGCAGCAGCCTACGCCAGACGCGGGGGAATGCGGGCTTTTGTGTTGATTCCTGAAGGATACGTGGCTTTGGGCAAGCTGGCGCAAGCCTTGCTTTACGGTGCGGAAGTGATTTCAATTCAAGGAAATTTCGATCGCGCTTTAGAAATTGTCCGCGAGATGGCCGAGAATTATCCCGTAACTTTGGTCAACTCAGTCAACCCTTACCGCTTGGAAGGCCAAAAAACCGGCGCGTTTGAAGTAGTGGACGCCCTCGGCGACGCCCCCGACTGGCTGTGCATTCCCGTGGGAAATGCGGGAAACATCACAGCATACTGGATGGGTTTTTGTCAATACCACCAAGTGAATAAATGTTCGCGCCTGCCGCGAATGATGGGATTCCAAGCAGCCGGAGCAGCACCGTTGGTAACGGGCAAACCGGTGGCGAACCCAGAAACCTTGGCGACGGCAATTCGGATCGGCAACCCCGCTAGCTGGAAACAGGCGATCGCAGCTTCCGAAGCCAGCCGCGGCAGTTTTTCCGCAGTCACCGACGAAGAAATTCTCGACGCTTACCGCTTGCTAGCATCCGAAGAAGGGATTTTCTGCGAACCAGCAAGTGCCGCTTCTGTAGCCGGTTTACTAAAGGTAAAAGACCAAGTTCCGACGGGAGCAACAGTAGTTTGCGTGCTCACCGGTAACGGTTTAAAAGACCCAGATACAGCAATTAATCACAGCAAGAACAACTTTAAACAAGGAATTGCTCCGACTTTGGATGCAGTGGCTGGCGCGATGGGATTTTAAGAAGAAGGAAGTTAGGCAACGGATTTGGTAGCGGATGTAACGGATATAATTGAGGTTCGGAAGAGGGAAGAAGTTTCCTTGTAGAAGATATTAAAGCTCTTGGTTATCTTATCTCTCTTCTCTTCCTCCGCGTTCTCTGCGCCCTCTGCGGTTAATCAAAAAAATCTTATTTAGGAGTTACGAACAAACATCACTGATTAATGAGCCATTATGGCAACAAGAACCTGTCATTACATCGGGAAACTCGATTAAACTAATTGCTGAAGTCGTGAGTACGAATTGGCAAAACGACTACGCGCGCAAAGTTGAAGATTACGCCCTGCTGGGAATTCCTGAGTATTGGATTGTTGATTATTTGGGGATTGGTGGGAGAGAATATATTGGCAAACCCAAGCAGCCGACAATTACAATTTGTACACTGCGAGAGGATGAGTATCAAAAACAGTTGTTTCAAAAGGGCGATCGACTAATTTCGTCTATTTTCCCAGATTTGCAGCTAACCGCCGAACAAATCTTCGCAGCAAGTAGCTTTTCTAATATAACCGCTTGTAGTGAGGACTTCAGTCCGCAAAAAGCTACGGACTGAAGTCCGTACTACGAACCTTTTTTTATTATGTTAATCGATCGTTTGTAGTGAGGACTTTAGTCCGCAAAAAGCTACGGACTGAAGTCCGCACTACGAACCGTTTTTGTTATGTTAATCCACCGGAGATGATATAAATCCTAATTCCCAAACGGTGGTAAATCGAGTAACTGGTTTTTAGAAGGTGGAAGCTGGGCGGGATTTCGGCTTGTTTGGGCGGGATTTTGGCGGATTTCGATCGCAGTTTCGCCCGGATTTGCGGTGCGAGTAGGTACAATTTCCACAGAATATGCTGGTGCTGGTAGTGGTTCCATTTTTGTAGTAGGAACAGTTTGTGCTTTAGTTAGCAAGTCAACGGCGTCTGCGAGGGCGGTGGTTAAATTTGTGCTAGTCTCGGCGTGACGGGCTTCTTCTTGTTTCAGGGCTTGAGTCAGTTGTTTGATTTGTTCGATCGCGCGATCGCGCTCTTCGAGAACTTCTGCTAACTTAGTTTTAAGTTCGTCAACTGTATGCAGTTGTTCGACTTCCCGCTGACGAGCAACTCCAGCATCATCGGCTTCAGACTCAATCGGGTAGAAATTCTGGAAATCCTCTATCTGTGCTGACAAACCATCGATGGTTTGCTGATTTAACTTAGCATCATTCCGGCGCTGCTCGGCTTCGGTATTATATAGTTGTCGCCATTGAGCTGCACTTTCACCAGCGTCATCGCGATCGCGTGAAACCTCTGTTAACTGCTGTTGCAATCGCTTAATTTCATCTAACCACTGTCTGATATCTTGAGACATATTATTGATTTTAGATTTTAGATTTTAGATTTTAGATTGGTCATTGGTCATTGGTCATTTGTCATTTGTCATTAGTCATTAGTGCTGTCCCCGCTCGCGAACTTTGTCATTAGTCATTAGTGCTGTCCCCGCTGGCGAACCTTGTCATTAGTCATTGGTTATTAGTTATTTGTGCGTTATGAACATTTATTACTGGTTGCGATACCTGATTTTAGCCTTGTTCAAGGCACTTTTGAGGCTGCTGAGAGCTATCAAAAGGAAATTTGGTGATTTTGGGCTATTTTGTCGGTGCTTGACTTGGAGCACGCTCAAGGAAGTCGGGGTGAAAGCGGGAGAGCAGCGCTTGCCGGGGCTGTCGGCGGAAATGGCCTACAATTCTATGCTGGCCTTATTTCCGGGGCTGTTAGCTGTCTTGTCGGCGATCGCCCTGTTTGAACCTTTGCAGTCAACACTGTATCAAATCGCCGGTCTTTTGGGGGAAGTGATACCCGATGACGTTCGCAATTTGATTCGCGGCTTAATCAAAGAAATTCTGTTAACTCGCAATAAAGGGCTGTTTTCCCTGAGCTTTGTGGCGTCGCTGTGGGCATTTTCTGGAGTCATGAGCGCGGCGATGGCTGCGATGGATCGCATCCATCAAATCCCGAGCGATCGAACTCGCTCTTTTGTGAAAGCAAAACTTATTTCATTGGGGCTGAGTATCGGTACAATCGTGCTACTAATTCTAGCATCGGGAGCTGTATTTGTCAGCGACTTAATTGTGCAAGCTGTTGCCCGCCAAAGTTGCCTGATCGAGTCCGTCGCCACTTGCGATTTAAAAGATGTCAAAAATTGCTTGCTACCCGCTGAGAATTGCCCTTTAGAGTCGGAACTGTTAGCTATTTGGCGGCTTTGGCGGTGGCCAATTTCTTTGGGAATTGTATCAGTTGCCTTTGCCTTTGTCTACCGCTACGGGCCGAGCCGTCACCAACGAGAAATTCCGATTTTCTCGGGAGCTGTGTTTGCTGCTATTTTGTGGGCGCTGCTTTCGGCTTTATTTCGGTATTATGTTTTGCATTTAAGCAATTTTAGTTGGACTTACGGCACGATCGGCACTTTTATTGTATTGCTGCTGTGGCTCTATCTTTCTTGTTTGGCGATGTTGCTCGGAGCTCAGTTAAACGTGACTGTGGGAAAGGCAATGAAACAATTAACAAAATGGTAATTGAGAAGTCATTAGTCATTGGTCATTGGTCATTAGTCATTGGTCATTGGTCATTTGTCATTGGTCATTTGTCATCTCGCCCGAAGAGCGAAGTCGAAGGGTGGTCATTGGTCATTTGTCATTGGTCATTTGTCATTTGTTATTATTAGTTGTAGGATGTGTCGCCACGAAAAATATCTAGCTACTTACCGACAAGTTAACATATCAGCACCCGAGCGCAATCGTATTTTAACAAACATAATATTTATTGTGTAGTGACTTTTTGTCAAAGCGATATTCTTAATTAAACTATTTAAAAAAAAATCAGCAGTAATCTGAAACAAATAGCAAACTAAACTGTTAAATTTTGTCAAGATCCCGGATGTCCGATTATCGGCGCAGTAAAGTGCTGAGTATACCCGCAACAAAAGACAGCAAAATTAGTATCCAAATAATACCGCCGGGAATAAAAGTTAAGAGGCCAACGCCTCTGAGAATCCAAACTAATAAAGTTATCCCTAGGACAGTCAAGAAAATGCTGGTTGATGGTCTAAATTGAAATCGAGGAGAATTAGTCATGTTGAATATAAAAATCTTGTCTGGATCAATGATAGCTGCTTTGCTGGCGATCGGCAGTCACGTCACTTTAATCTCGACTCCCGGCGCTGCTGTGGCGCCTGTGGGTGCAAATAAGCAGGGGGACATCGCCAATACTGCGACAAAACCTTCCCCTGCAAGTGTAGCAATTGGCGATCGCGCGATCGGCGAAGCAAAAATCGGGATGACTTTCGGACAACTAAAGCAGGCTCTAGGTTCCACAGCCCAGTTTAAGGTAGAGTCTCGTTTTATGGTAGACTTCGATGCAGTGGCGATTAGTCGATCGGGAAAAGTGCAGTATCGGATTATCTACGCAGCCGGTACCAAGCTCAAAGATACCGATGTTATTGAACTTTTGATGACTGACAATCCTAATTATAAAACACTTCAAGGCGTCGGGCCGGGAATGACATTGAAACAAGCCGAGGCAATTTACGGCAAACCTACATTATCTTATAACACAGACAATGAATCGAGAGAAAATGTAGTCTTTGCCAAACAACCGACGCGAAAAATTATGTTTGTTCCCAAGGCTGAGGGAAAACAATTTGCTGGGGTTTACGGTACTGGAAAAGGTGGATTTTATGAGACTAATAAGTATCAGCCGAATGCTGTAATTAAGTCCGTGATGGTGCGGAATTAGCCTTCGCATCATCCCAGAAACCGGGTTTCTTGCGAGATATCTCGCCACCAAACCTAAATTACCCGAGAAACCCGGTTTCTTAGCCCCAGTGCGATTCCCAGAAACCGAGTTTCTTCGGAGATATTTCGCCACCCAACCTAAATTATCCGAGAAACCAGGTTTCTTAGCCCCAGCGTGATTCCCAGAAACCGGGTTTCTTCCCAGATATCTCGCCACCCAACCTAAATTATCAGAGAAACCAGGTTTCTTAGCCCCAGTGCGATTCCCAGAAACCGGGTTTCTTCCCAGATATTTCGCCACCCAACCTAAATTATCCGAGAAACCAGGTTTCTTAGCCTCAAATTAAGGATTATTTGTAGTTACGTCCAAATACTCTTGATTATCCAGATAAGTTTTAATATTCTCCAGTATTTGACGTAAATACTCTATGACTTCTTTCTTAATTTCTAATAGTTCCTCAATCGTCTTATCTTGCCCCACTTCCTCAAAAGACTTAATCCCGTGTGCTAAGTCATTCCTGTTGCTTTTAACAACTAATATGTTTTGCCCGTTTTTTGTCTTCGCAAAGTCTGTTTTATATGAAAAACCATATTTTTCTGCTATTTCTTTAATCAACCTAGCATCCACATTCCCTGAAAACAGTTCTTCGCGTTCAAATGTAGCTGTGATGATATCTGTAGAGATTTGGTTGATTGTTAAATAAATTTTATTAGGAGAACGGTTTTTAAGATTTTGGAGGACAATCATTTTGAGTTTGGGCTTGAGTTGGTCAAAGGAGACTGCTTTATTTTTGAACTCCTCAAATATGGCTTCAATCGCATTTCGCATAGTGGATTCAACTAAGTTATACAGTAACAAAAAACCATTAGCTTTGAGAGTTTTTGCTAACTCTGGATCGAGGCTTTGAATTTGATACTGGCCTGGAGTATCGAGGAAAGCTAACTTCGTTGTCTGTTTTTCTAAGCTCTCCATAAAAATGAAGTAATCATGCACCTCTTTGGCGCGTTTATTAAAGTCTAAGAGTACAGTTTCCATGATTATTCTAGCAGTCGATCGCGGACATATTTAATACGCATAATTAGTTTATTCCTAAAACTGGTTGCATTAGATTTGGTGCATTATTGAAAGTGTATTTACTTTGCCATTAAAATGATTGTATCCGTTCAAATAAATCTCTTCGGACTTCCTCCTTTGCGGCTTGGGTTAGTTGGATCGTCCGAACAGTCTTTCGGTTGAAGTTCCTCTGGCGAGGCAGGAGTAAATCACTAAACTTAAATCCATTCAAATGCTCTAATTTTTTGAGTCCACTTAAGGTTAATTCGTTGTTGACAAATCTAGTTAGGGTAAGAATACGTTGTGCACCGTCTACGATCTCTAAACGTGCTTCGTCATTTTCATCATGACCGATATCAACAACGAATAGATAAGGTATTGGTAGCCCCAAAATTACCGATTCGATAAACTTGGATTGCCTTGCTTCATCCCAAATAAGTTCACGTTGGTACTTTGGAATAAACAACTTATTAGTATCATCGTTAATTCCTTCCATATATTTTTGAACGAGTATTTCGAGTGGATACTCTCTCGTATCGTAATTAATTTCCTGCTGCTTGTCGCGAATTTCCATTTCAGCAGTATTTCTGTCTTGAAGCGTAATTTCTTCTAGTTTCGATCGCATATTTTTAAGTAACGAGTGAGTGTTATATATCTAATAATTTTACCACAGGCTAGGCTCGATCAAGTCCTGTTCGGAGAATTTCCGTCTAGGCTCCACCCATTGTAAATTATGATTTGGCTAACATGGTATGGATGATCACAAAAAGAGCGATCGCCCGATCGCCATCGCCCCCAATCCCATCCGCGTCCATCCGCGTCTATCAGCCTACATCTGCGGTAAAAAAAAGAAATATCGCCCATCAAAAAAACAAGGTGGGCCGCAGCCCACCCCAACGAAACTATTTAGCAGTCACCAACTGCGCTGGTAGCCGCTTAAATGCCAACCTTTCATTTTCGATATCCACAAAAATGGTATCACCGTTAGCAAAATCTCCCCGCAAGATACCCTTAGCCATTTGCGTTTCCAACTCGCGTTGGATTCCCCGCTTCAAAGGCCGCGCGCCGTAGACGGGATCGTAACCGATTTCTACTAAGAAGTCGATCGCAGATTCCGACAATTTCAGAGACATTTTGCGATCGGCTAACCGTTTTTCCAAGCGCTTGACTTGCAACAACACGATCTGGCGCAATTCCGGCTTGCTTAAACCGTGGAAGATAATCATCTCATCAATCCGGTTCAAGAATTCCGGGCGGAAAGTTCCCCGCATCGCCTCCATCACCCGACTACGCATTTGTTCGTTATCTCCCGCCACATCCAAGATGTATTGAGAGCCGACATTCGATGTCATAATAATCACAGAATTCTTAAAATCTACCCTGTGACCTTGAGCATCGGTAACGCGGCCGTCATCCAGAATTTGCAGCATAATGTTGAAGACATCCGGGTGCGCTTTCTCGATTTCATCGAATAGAATTACCGAATACGGGCGGCGGCGCACAGCCTCAGTTAATTGTCCGCCTTCGTCGTAGCCGACGTATCCCGGAGGCGCACCGATTAAGCGCGAAACTGCGTGTTTCTCCATGTATTCCGACATATCAATGCGGACGATCGCCTCTTCGGTATCGAACAGGTATGATGCTAATGCTTTCGCCAACTCGGTTTTACCTACGCCCGTGGGGCCCAGGAAGATGAAACTCGCCACGGGACGGTTCGGATCTGCCAATCCCGCGCGCGATCGCTGAATAGCATCTGCAACCGCCGTCACCGCTTCATCCTGTCCAATTACCCGCTTGTGCAGTTCATCTTCCAAGTACAGAAGTTTCTGCATTTCCGATTCAACTAACTTGCTAATCGGGATTCCCGTCCACTTAGAAATAATCTCGGCAATGTCAGATTCCGTGACTTCTTCCCGCAGTAAAGTTTTACCTGTGGTTTGATTGGCTGAAAGTTGAGCTTCTGCTTCTTCCAATTGTTTTTTCAATTGAGTTGAAGTGCCGTATTTCAACTCGGCAGCGCGGTTGAGGTCATATTTTAATTCAGCTTGTTGAATTTCAATATTCACCTTGTCAATCTGTTCTTTGATTCTTTGAATACTGCCGATGACACCTTTTTCCGATTGCCACTGGGCATCTAAACCGCTTTGCTGTCCCTTAAGATTGCCTAAGTCTTTTTCCAGTCTTTCCAATCGTTCGATCGAAGCTGAATTGCTTTCTTTTTGCAGCGACAGCCTTTCCATTTCTAACTGCAAAATCCGGCGATCGATTTCGTCTAGTTCTTCTGGTTTCGAGGTAATCTCCATTTTAAGTTTAGCCGCTGCTTCGTCCACTAAGTCGATCGCCTTGTCGGGAAGGAAGCGATCGCTAATATATCGAGTAGACAAAGTAGCCGCCGCCACGAGGGCGCTATCGGAGATTTTTACACCGTGGTGAACTTCGTAACGTTCTTTCAAGCCCCGCAGAATCGAGACAGTATCTTCAACAGTCGGCTGATCGACAAATACCTGTTGGAAGCGACGTTCTAAAGCTGCATCTTTTTCGAGATATTTGCGATATTCGTCGAGAGTTGTAGCCCCGATACAGCGCAATTCGCCCCTCGCCAACATCGGTTTTAGCAAGTTACCAGCATCCATCGATCCTTGGCTAGCGCCTGCACCAACAACGGTGTGAATTTCATCTATAAATAGGATGACTTTACCGTTGCTGTCCATAACTTCTTTGAGGACGGCTTTCAAGCGTTCTTCAAATTCTCCGCGGAATTTGGCACCGGCAATTAAGGCGCCCATATCCAAGCTAATTAATTGTCTGTCTTTGAGAGATTGCGGCACATCTCCGGTGATAATTCGTTGGGCGAGTCCTTCGGCGATCGCAGTTTTGCCAACTCCCGGTTCCCCAATCAGTACAGGATTGTTCTTGGTACGGCGGCTCAATATTTGAATTGTGCGGCGAATTTCGTCATCGCGTCCGATCACCGGATCGAGTTTGCCTTGACGCGCGGCTTCTGTCAAATCTCGGCCGTATTTTTCCAGCGCTTCGTATTTGCCTTCTGGATTTTGATCTGTCACTTTGTTGTTCCCCCGAACTTGGGCGATGATGTCTTTAAGCTTGGCTTCATCTAGTTTAAATTCTTGGAAGAGATTTTTGCCGAAGCGATCGTCCTTAACGTAACCTAGAATCAAATGCTCGATCGATATAAATTCATCACCGTAGTCTTTACGATAAGCTTCAGCCCTGTCTAGCAAGGTATCCAGGGAACGGCCGAGATAAACGTTGCCACCGGCGCCAGAGATTTTCGGCTGGCGGCTGATAAACTCATCAGTGCGATCGCGCAATTTAGCGACAGACACTTTCGCCTTGTTAAACAAGCTGCTAGCAAGTCCCGATTCTTGTTCCAGCAAAGCTTTCATCAAATGTTCGCTTTCTAGCTGCTGCTGCTGGGCTGCTTTGACAACTTCTGGAGTGCGCGCGAGGGCTTCCCAGGCTTTTTCCGTAAATTGGTTCGGATTATTCGGTTGCATAAACTTTAATTCCCTGACTTGAAGGCGATCGATAATGTAGAGGCAAATCCTTGATTGCCCGTATAATTATGATTGTAGGGAGTTCATGGCGGGCCATCGGATCGGTGTTCCCGTATCTGTAGATAGGTATTTCCGTCCTTTGTCGCAGTCCCTCGCAGGCAAAAGGTAAACTGTCCCGCCTAAAAGTGGCACTTTGATGAATTACCAAGTTGAGTTTAAGCCGAAAGCGATCAAAGATTTACAATCTTTGCCCGCGGAGGTACAAAGCCGAGTTCTGACTAAAATTGAGTTGATCCAAAATAATTTGACGGGGGATGTGAAACGTTTAACAAACTATACGCCAGAATATCGCCTGCGGGTAGGAGATTACCGAGTTTTATTTGAAATTGAGGAAGATATTTTGGTGATCTACCGCGTCAAACATCGCAAAGATGCTTACACTTAAACGCCTGGAGAAAATATCAATGATTCCATTACATCCTGAGTTTATCACCAAAAACGGCAAAAAAGAATTTGCCGTGATACCTTATGAAGAATTTGAAGCACTCAAAGAATTAATTGCTGACATAGAAGACTTGATTGATTTGAGGGCAGCCAAAGAGGAAGATGGAAATCAGCCTTCTATACCTTTAGCAGAAGTGAAAAAAATGTTAGGATTGCTCAATAATTAATCCTTAGAATTATTTTAGTCATTCGCAAACATATTTATTTTAGAATGAGCTGCGTCTATCTGTGTTTGTCTGCCTTAAATCAGCGATCGATCTATCAATCAAAGATTTATGTAAGAACTCTAACTTGGGAAAAAACACAGCAACCACCACATCGGTGAGGACGTAAATAACCTCATGAATAAAGCATAGACTCCTTGAGGCATAAACCAATACGGTTGACTTAAGAACAATCTGGCTTGCAAAAAATGCCTGTATTGCCTATAAAATCGCGATCGGAAATTCGTCAAAAAGCCTAAGTAGATGAGTGCAAAAAAACATAAGTTGTCATTGCGAGCGAAACGAAGTGAAGCGAAGCAATCGCAGCGGTTGCGATTCCTTTACCTTTTGTTACATACTTTGGTTTATTTGCACCTACCTACTTATTTGTCAACCGTATTGGTGTATAACAACTAATGACTGCTGATTAATTTTGCACCGGTGCGTCGCTCGGGGATTGTTGATTTTTTTAGGGATTGTTGATGGCGACGCACCCTACGGCTAATGACAACTGTCAACTGACAACTGTCAACTGTCAACTGTCAACTGTCAAGCCTGCATCACCACCCGTTCCGGGAGACTGACAATAAAAGTTGAACCTTTCCCGTTTTCACTTTCAACGCTAATTTCGCCGCCCAAAATTTGACACAAACGCTGGCTAATTGTCAATCCCAAACCCGTGCCGCCGTACTTTTTAGTAGTCGAAGCATCAGCTTGAGTAAAAGGTTTAAATATCTGCTCTAATTGCTCGTCTGTCATGCCAATTCCAGTGTCGCTGACTCGAAAAATTAAAAATTGAGAGATGTAGTTTGAACCAGAGTTAAAATCATTATTTTTATTTCTTTTCTTGGGTTTTGGTTGTTTATTTTTCACTTTTTCGATATCGATAGTAATCACGCCTTTTTCGGTAAATTTGGCAGCATTACTGAGCAAATTTAGGAGAATTTGCCTAACTTTCGGTTGGTCGGCGTACATCATACCAAGTTCGCCTTTTACTTGCAGTGCTAAAGCATTACCTTTTTTCTCTACTAGCGGTTGAGCTGTAATCATCACTTCTTCAATCATCGTCGCTACATCGAAGTGTTCCAAATAAAGCGTGACATGACCTGCCTCTATTTTAGAAATATCGAGGATATCGCTAATCATGTCGAGCAAATGTTTGCCTGCGGTTTGAATTTTTTCTAAGTCGGGGAGAAAGTCTTCGGAACCCGAATCTTGAGCATCTTCTTGCAGCATTTCGCTGTAGTTGATGATGGCGTTGAGGGGGGTACGGAGTTCGTGGCTCATGTTGGCGAGAAATGCACTTTTCGAGCGGTTAGCAGCTTCGGCTGCTATTTTTGCTTCCTGCAAGTCTTCCGTGTATTCGGCTACTCTTTGGATCAGTTCGTTGATCGAAACTGCCAGCATTCCTACTTCGTCGGAGGTGGTAACGGGTACTTGCAGGTCAAAGTTCGATTCTTCTGTGACTCGCTGAGCGATCGCGGTGGTGGCTTCGAGCGGTCGGGCGATCGCCCCGCTGGTGTATGCTGCAAGTATGGCTGCGATCGCCGCAGATACCAGCAAAGAGCAACCGAGAACTATAGTTCCGAGTTGTTCTGCTTTCTCGTAGGCTCTAAATGCCTCCTCTGCTTTGTCGCGAAAGTTGCCCGCCAGCGTCGCGGAATCCTGCGAAAACTGTTCGAGTTTAAAAGCGTTGCTCCCCGTGGCGAAATTATTCAATTTCTGCTGGAATACCTGCTGCTGTTTGGGATTCAAACCAGATAACTTGGCGTTTCCCAGCAGTTTCTGGACTTCTTGGAAGTAAGCTTCTACTGTTTTGCTGTTGGCTTTGGCGAATTCTTGAATCTCTTGATAATCTTTTGCAGCATCGGAATTTGAAGTCGGCGCTTGGCTTTGCAGTTGTTCTAGCTGCCCGCTCATCTGAGCCACCCGAGTCAGAAACTCCGATCGTTGGCGATCGAAAATTTGCGGTTTTGCCGTCAGATTCAGCAGCAATAGCTGGTGAATTCTGACTTCCTGGGCAGTATTATTGAGATTGGTCAGGATTTCGGCTTTATCTCGGTCGATCGCCAGTTTTTCTCTAACTTGCTGTTTTTGATAGGATTCTGCTCCCCGTCCGGCCACTGCACCCAAAATGGCAATACCAACGACAAAGGCGTATCCGCAGCCGATTTTCTGCCTGATACCCAAGCGGCCCAACAGACTTTTCATCCCTATTTGAGGAGTTTTATGCAGTTGATTTTTCAAGGCTAAGGTTAAAGACATGGGGAATGTACTCGTCACCCAAAGAGGCACTCTCTATATTCTAATTGATGCTTGGCTAAGGGTAAATAAAGTTCTGATTTCTGCCCTGATTTCGGCAGTTATGGGGTCTTTGCACGGTTCCACAGCGAAACCTCCTTGACAGTTTGGAGGAGTTATGGTTAACGAACTGTAGCAGATGTTGAAGGAAGAAGGAAGAAGCAAGACTTGTCTGTCAGCGCTTCCCTTGACTTGTAGGCTCAGCGCAGCCGAAAGGCAGCAGGAAAGAAGCAACGAAGAAGCCAAACCGTCAAAACCCGGGTTTGAGGAATTAAGAACATATCATAAGTAGCGAGTTATAAGTTGCAAGTTGCGAGTGAGATTTGTGATTCAAGGCTCAACTCTACCAGCAACTCACAACTTACGATCGCTGTTCGTCTACTGGCAAAGTTGAAATTGTGCTATTTTAGCAGGAAGTTTTGAAGCATTAGGTATGCTAGCAGAGACAGGAACGAAGATGCCCATACCGAAACTGCAACCCTCTGCCTTCGTGCATTCTCCTGGCTTGGCAGTGATTTGATATTCACCTTGGGATGGAGGAGTAAAAGAGATTGACACCAGTTCGCCCGTCTTTTGACTCGCACCGATTTCCTGACCGCTGGCATCCTTAAGAGTTAGGCTTAAATCCTGGCAATTTCCGTCGCAAGTAGCTACAAAAGTATACTCAGTATCTGGGTGCAGCGTCGCTCTAAAAGGAGATGAAACTTGCTTCCGCACAGTGCCTATCAACGGCCAAAAAACCAATTTTTGACCGTTGCTCGAACGCTGTTCAAATTCATTTTTTAAGCGACAAGTAACAGTTTTTTGCCCGTCCGTCAGTTCTTGAGCAATAGCAGTCCCTACCATTGCAGTACCCAGCAGCAGTGCAATGCCGGAGATAGTCAGATGTTTGATATTCATTGATGTCCCCTCAAACTAATTTCTGGGTGATTGCAATAGACCGCTTTTGTCAGCAGTCTATTGATTTATCTGGAGCCTATCACATTTGTTGGCTTTTCTCAAAAAAAAGCTCGCATCAAAATTGGCCGTCAGTCGATTTTAGATTTTAGATTTTAGATTTTAGATTGACTCCACAGATTCATCTTGGAGGTGAAACTGCTGTCTAAAATTTGGGGCTGTCCGTGACTAAATTCGGGATATTGTATCCCTTTTTGAGGCTGTCAGCTATCGCCCAAGCTGCACAGATTGCGGACATGAGGAGCGGCACCTCTACCTCTAATCTCTACCATGAACTACTATATACTAGACAAACAACTCTCCGCAGGCAATAGTTAGTTATTACTTCTACTTAATTTTTGTTTTTTACCTGCTTGCTAATCCTTAATAGCCTTCTTGCTTCTTGCTTCTTCCTTCCTTCTTATACAACTTTTAAAAATCCTTAATACAACATTCTTAATTGAGTAAACGTTCCTTAATTATTGTCGTGATGGTGCGTCGCTCTAGCTAATTTATTATCTCTTGTTAGATACTGTCTATGAATCCACAGCCTACCAATATTGTTGCATTGATTTTTGATGTTTGGTATTACTCTTTTGTGGTTTTTTACTTGTTATCTTTTATTGATTTTTCCTTCTGTCAACTGTCAACTATCAACTGTCAACCCCTCGACTTCGCTCGGGGCTCTTCTGTCAACTGTCAACTCTTCGACTCCCCTCGACTTCGCTCGGGGCAAGTCGCTCAGCGCAAGCTGTCAACCCCTCGACTTCGCTCGGGGCTCTTCTGTCAACTGTCAACCCCTCGACTCCGCTCGGGGCTCTTCTGTCAACTGTCAACTGTCAACTGTTCCCATCATTTATCGCTGTGCCGAAAATTCCAAGCTGGCACAAACTTAGAATCTCCCCAAATACCGCGGCGATTTTTCTTCGCTTCGGCTTCCGCTTGTTTCACAACTGTTGCACTAGGACAGTTTTTCAAGTACGGAGTGTAAACCATTGCTAATCCTTCGCGCAGCAAAACTTCTTGAGCAAATGTGCCGTTTGGGAAGCGAACTTCGCTAACTTTGCGACCGTAGCGGTCAGTATCCGTGACTGTCAAAACGACGCGACCGCCCCCTTCTTTGACGAGCTGCTGCATTCTTTCCTCGGCGAGATTTCCCCATTTAAACTGATTTTTATCTGCTGCTTTTTTGCTATTTTTTTCAGCGTTGGTGTGAGCAATTTCCGGTGCATCTATGCAGGCAAAACGTACTTTGATATCTTTCCCGGCGGCATCGCTGGCGACAAGGGTATCGCCGTCGCTGACTCGTTTGACAGCATAGTTGTTGGGCGGTAGCTTTTGCGGACAGCCGGAGAGTAGGAATAGCAGAACAACTGCGCTCAAGCTGGTGATTTTAGGAGAAAGGGTGATTTTGGTTTGGTTCATATTTGTGTCTGTTTATTAGTTGGCATTTTTGTGTTCAGATAAATGGGGCACACTTTCAGTCAATCCCTAACGCCAAGCGTGAAAAACCATCCGGGCGCAAGTACCGCTAACCTGAGCAGTATTGACAAGTTTGATGTCTCGGAATCCTGAACTTTCGAGCATCCCTTTCACCGCCAGAGGATTTGGCCCGAACCAATTCGTGGGATCGTTGTTCAGTTCGGCGCCACAGTAAAAGGCTGCGGCTGGTCTCGAACAATCGAGCATATCAACGTGAGTTTCTAATATTAACAGCTTGCCGGTGACACTGAAAACGCGATCGAGAGCTAGGAGGGGATGTCTCATGTGGTAAAGCACTCCCAATAACAAAACCACATCAAAAACCCCTACTTTCTCCGGCGAAAGTTCCAGCACATCTATTTCCATATCCTCAACTTGAGACTCAAGCACTGTGCGCGCCAGTTCAAATCCTGCTTTGCCAATATCGGGGGATCGCCAAACAAAAGAATCCGTCGCCAAAACGCGCTTAGCCCCGCGCCTTTCTGCGGCAAAAGAGTAAAATCCATCCCAAGCACCAACATCTAAAACAGTCATTCCTGCTAAACTTTCAGGAAGTCCGATTTTTAGTTCGGTTTCGGGAGAAGAAGTTTTGCCTCCGCCGGGAGTGATGACTCCGCAACCGAGGTCAATACAGTGATGCCAAGTGGGAATCTTTGCTACTTCGGCTTTTAGCAGCAATGTTTCCATATCTTGTAGAGAAATATTCTCCGGAATTGCGGCTGTTTTTGGGCTGAAAAATTTGTAGAATTTGCTCCGCATTTCCTCAAAATATTGGCGGTAGATAGTTAATTATTCAACCAAATTTTGAGATAAAGGAGTTCCCCCGGATTGCATTTTTTGAGCTGCTTGAGAAAAGTGTAATTGTAAATCGGCGGCACGCTTTTTTAAATGATTTAAATTCTGCCAGGAAGGTAATTCTTCTGCGCCCATAATCTTAATTGTTTTCTCCAAAAAGTGAGGTAACTGCTATCTATTTAGTTTCCATCCAATTCTGCCCCGCATGGATGTCAACTACCAGCGGTACACTAAGTGGCAGGGCATTTTCCATCGCCGTTCTAATTTTCGGCTGCAATTCTTCCCATTCATCGGGAGGGACTTCAAAGATTAATTCGTCATGAACTTGCAGCAGCAGCCGCGCCTGATAGTCGGGCAAAATTTTGTGTACCTCAATCATGGCAAGTTTAATGATATCAGCACTGGAGCCTTGAATTGGAGCGTTGGCGGCGGCCCGCAAAGATTGGGCGTCATTTTTGGTGAGGGATTTAAGTAGGCTGGAGTGAATGTCTTCGGGGTTGCTGCCTTTTAAGTCGCTGAATGTTTTGCTCTCGAAGTTTAGGTAGCGGCGGCGGCCTAGGATTGTGGAAACGTAGCCTAGGGCGATCGCATCTTTTTTTACTTTTTCCAAATATTCAAACACTTTACTGTAACGCTGGTTAAATCGTTCAATAAACTTTTTACCATCTGCGGACGATTTGCCCATCGATCGCCCAAACTTAATCGCTCCCATACCATAGATTACCCCAAAATTAATCGTTTTACCAAACCGCCGTTCATCCGGCGTGACTTCCTCCTTTTCAAACAGCAGTTGAGCCGTCACGGTATGCACGTCTCGATTATTTTGGTAAGCTTCAATTAACACAGGTTCTTGACTCAAATGAGCCAAAATTCGCAATTCAATCTGAGAATAGTCAGCCGACACCATCAGCCAACCAGACTCTGGTAAAAAAGCCTTGCGAATTTGCCGCGAAAACTCGGTGCGGATGGGAATATTTTGTAAATTGGGATTGGAAGAAGAAAGCCGGCCCGTGCCCGTTGCAGCTTGGTTGAAATCTGTATGCACTCGCCCGGTATCGGCACGCACCAACTGCGGCAAAGCATCGACATAAGTTGATTTCAATTTGGATAAGGTTCGGTGTTCCAATAAATCGTCTACAATCGGGTGGTCTCCTTGCAATTTATCCAAAACAGCAGCGTCTGTCGAGTATCCTGTTTTGGTTTTGCGAGACTTTTTCTGAAACTCTTCGGGGATTTTTTCTAACAAGATTTCGCTGAGTTGTTTCGGCGAACCTAAATTGAACTTTCTTCCCGCTGCTTCATAGGTATTTTCTTCTAATTTTGCTAATTTTACTTCTAGCTCTTGGGAAAGGGTATTGAGATAAGCTGAATTAATGCGAATACCGCAGTATTCCATTTCTGCTAAAACTGGTTCGAGGGGCTGTTCTACTTTCAGTAGTAACTCGTGCAAAGATTTTCCGGGAAAGCTACCTTCATCAGCTTTATCCAATTCTGCTCTAAGTTTACCTACTAACTGAAATGTAGTATGAACGTCCATGCCGCAGTAGTCAGCTACTTTGACAATGCTGATGTCAGCAATTGTTTTGTTTTTCGGTACTAATTCCTTGTAACTTTCGGCGACAATGCCTAAGTATTTCCTTGACAATTCGCTGAGACTGTGGCTGGTTTCTGGGTTGAGTACGTAACTGGCTAGCATGGTGTCAAACACGACTCCGATTAGTTTGATGCCTTGACAGCGCAGGATCGATCGATCGAATTTAGCATTTTGCAGCGCCTTCGGATAATTCTCGCCTTCCAAAATCGGACGCAAAGCATTTAAAACTGTGGCTTTGTCTAAGTTTGTGCCCGTTTTGTGTCCGGTGGGAATGTAAGCTAAATCCTGTTCTCCGGTTCCCCAACAGCAGCCAATTCCAACTAATTCGGCGTCTCGCGCTTCTAAGGCGGTGGTTTCGGTATCCCACGCCACGGGTGAGGATTTGTCGGTATGGGTTTGCAGCAGTTGAACTAATTCGGTTAACTGTTCGGTTGTTTGAATGATGCGCGGTTTAATTGGCAGTTTGTTTTCCTGCTGGGCGGCTTTGGTGTCAGCAGAACTCCAAAACCACAATTCGTCTACTTCTGAATTTTCAGAAGTTTGATGTGATGTGGCGTGGGCATCTTGCCCGCTTTTTTCTGAGTCATTAATTGGGGAATTGGCATCTTCCCCGCTCTTTTCTAAGGGTTCTTTTCCTGTATTTTCAGTCGAGGTAGATCCTGGGAGCGAGGATGATTCGTCAATAAGAGTGCCACCGAACCGCTTTTGAATTTGTTTAACTTTGGTTAAAAATGTTTTAAATTCCAACTTTTCCAGCATCGGAATCAATGCTGCTTCATCAAAACCTTTGAGCTGGCAATCTTCTAAATTGATTTCTAAGGGGACTTCTTGGACAATTGTCGCCATTTTTTGAGAATGATAGGCGGCTTCTTTGCCTTCTTCTAGCTTTTTCTTAGTTGCGCCTTTAATCTCATCGATCGCTGCATAGATCCCATCTAGAGTATTGTAAGCTTCCAACAATTGCAGGGCGGTTTTGTCGCCGATGCCTTTGACTCCGGGAATGTTGTCGGATTTGTCGCCGCAGAGGGCTTTGTAATCTATTACTTGTGGGGGCAAAATGCCGAGTTTGGCTTTGACTTCTTCCGGGCCGTATGCTTGGGATTTGCCTTTGCCCGATCGCCTGAGTTCATCCGTGCTCAAGTATAGTACGCTGATGTTTTTCTCGGTTGCTACTAATTGAAACAAATCTCGATCGCCCGTCAAGATTTTAACCGCATAACCCGCAGCGCTGGCTTTGTTAGCCAAAGTTCCCAAAACGTCGTCGGCTTCGTAGCCCCCAGCGGTGACTGCTGGTAAATTGAGATAGCCCAGAAGTTCTTGCAGGTTTTTGAGATCGGGGATGAAATCTTCGGGGGTTTCGGGACGACCGGCTTTGTAGGTTTCGTCTGCTTCGTGGCGAAAAGTGGGCGTGGCGAGGTCAAAGGCGATCGCCATGTACTGGGGATCGTGGACGGCCATAACTTCCAGCAGCGACTTGAGAAACCCATAACAGACGCTGGTGGGAATGCCCGTGGTAGTTCGCAAGCCTCCGTCTCGACTTTTGGAAAAGGCGAAGTAGGAGCGAAAGGCCAGGGAGTGGCCGTCAACTAAGATGAAGGTAGGAGGTTGATTTGCCGTCACTGACACAGATTGCGATCGCACGAAACTATTTTTCCATTCTACCCAGTTGTCATCCCAGTTGAAAAACCGAACGCAACCGCAAAAAAGCTCTAAACCCTTATAGAATAAATGATTCCCAATTCTTCAATCCCAAATCTCAAATCTCAAAATCTCAAATCCCAAATCGCTCGATCGGCTTAATGTGCAGCTTGGCCGAGAATGGTAGAAGATAAGAAGTACGATTCCCTACGGGATAGCTTCGCTTCACGCACATTTACCAACGCCTGCCGATCGCAGCTTATGGGTGACATTAATCGATGCTACGAAATCCTCGAAATAGAGCTGGGAGCTTCCTTAGAAGAAATTAAGCACGCTTACAGGGATTTAGCGTTTGTGTGGCATCCCGATCGGTTTGCCCACAACGATCGCCTGCAACAAAAAGCTCAACAAAGATTAACAGAAATCAATCAAGCTTACGACGAGTTGCTTTTGTTTCTGAGTCAGCCTCAACCGAGTTCGATCGCTCCAGAGGTTCAGCAACCGCCCCCACCACCACCTGCGGAAAAGCCACTAGAAAAGCCCCTGAGGAGGCGATCGGGAAAATCAGCCGCTAAGCTTGGTTCCCAGCGCAGTCAACCCCGCCCAAAAGCCGCCTCCCCAAAAGTTTCAACTCAAAACAACTCCAAACACAAGAAACGATTGACTGTTCAAAATCGCCCGTGGTGGGCCCGGAAAAAGCCATCTGGGCGCAGGGTGGCGAGGGAAGCGCGCCCATCTCCCAAGTATCCACACTTTACTTTGAACCGGAAACAAGAATTTCCGACTCAATACTCAAAACCGCGACTATCTCAAAACTATTCAAGCCAACCTTGGGGGCCGCTGACAATCGCCGTGGCGAGTTACGCTGTGACGGGCTGCATTTTGACGAAATTTGAAGCCCCGCCGTGGATGTGGACTTTAATCTGCGGTGCGGATTTGCTGTGGGCTGCGATTTTGCTTGCCGAGGGTTCGGCGACGCCTAGAGTGTGGCTGGCGGCGTTGGTTTCTGCGGGTGCGGTGGGGGGGTCGCTCGTCGGTTTTCAAGCGGGAGGAATGGTAACAGGGGCTGCTTGGGCGCTAGTTGGTGCTGGTTTGGGGGCGATCGCCAGTTCTGCCGCCGAGTCTCTGGCCGTGGCTGTAGTGTTGGCGGGGGCGGGAGTTACCACAGTGGTAGGATTTCTGGCGGGAACGGGTTCTGGCGATTGGGTGAGGGCCTTGGTGATGGCGGTGTGCTGGGGGATTGTCGGCTTGACGTGCGGGCTGGCGGCGGAAGTAGGGGTGAATTCCCGGGGCCCCGTCGGGCTCTCAGGTGCGATCGGGCTGGGGATGGGGGCGTGGGCGGGCGCTTTGGCTGGCGGGGGTTCGGGCGCTTTGGCTGGGGCCTTGGCCATCGCCGGCTCTAAGACTGTTTACGGGGCTTGGGCGGCGATGGGAGTTATTGCTGGAGTTGTGGCGCGGATGGTAGCTGCTGAAAGGTCGATCGCCACAGGCCGCGGGCTGTACACATTTATCTTGTTAGTCGTTAGTTCCGGTTTCGGGCTGTGGTTGGGATATTGGTTGGTTAGTCATTAGTCATTGGTCATTTTACCCGCTCGCGTAGCCGAAGGGTGGTCATTGGTCATTAGTCATTAGTCATTAGTCATTAGTCATTACCCATTACCCATTACCCATTACCCATTACCCATTACCTGTCAACTGTCAACTGTCAACTGTCAACTGAACTTCCAGCACTTACCGCTTTTGAGCAGCGCTTCAAACTCAAGCTTTGGCAAAGCATGACTGAAAAAATGCCCTTGAATTTCATCGCAGTCGCGATCGCACAAAAAAGCCAATTCCTGCTGATTTTCTACCCCTTCAGCAATCACAGTCATGTTCATGCAGTGTGCCATTTGAATAATCGCTACCGTAATCGCTGCATTTTGGCGATCGTCGGCGATATCGCGAATAAAACTCTTGTCAATTTTGATGGCATCAAACGGCAAGCGTTTCGGATAGCTCAAAGAAGAATATCCCGTACCGAAATCATCAATTGCGATCTGAATCCCCATATCTCTCCACACCGTAAAAGTTCGAGCGGCAGCTTTTTCATCTTGCAAAATCAGACCTTCCGTCAATTCTAATTGCAGGCATTTAGGATCGAGATTAGTTTCTTTCAATATCTCGCTAACTCTCTCCGTCAAATTTTTTTTCTCAAACTGGCGGGCCGACAAGTTGACGGCTACCCGCAGCGGAGGCAAACCCTCTGTTTGCCAAGCTTGAGTTTGCCTGCAAGCAGTCTCTAACACCCATTCGCCCAGCGGTGCAATCAAACCCATTTCTTCTGCCATTGGAATAAATTCCGCCGGGGAAACTCTGCCCCTTTTTGGATGGTTCCAGCGCACCAAAGCTTCAGCACCAATGATTTTCCCAGTTTTGATTTCTATTTGCGGCTCATAGTAAACTTCAAATTCAGACCTTTTTAAAGCATGGCGGAGGCAAGTTTCTTGAGTTAATTTGTTGATAGAATTAATCGCTGTTTTGGCAGTATAAAACTCATACTTATTGCCTCCTCGCTCCTGAGAATTGCACATGGCGCTATAAGCATTTTTCAGTAGCTCCTCTCCATCGCAGCCGTCCTCCGGAGATAAAGAAATGCCGATACTTGCCGTCACGTAGAGTTCCGAGCCTTTAACAATCATAGGTTGGGCGACAATATCTAAAATATTGCGAGCAATCTTGGCAGCATCCTGTCTTTCCGCAACTGGTTTGATCGCAATCCCAAATTCGGCAGATTCCAAACGAGCCACTATATTAATTTGATCCGTGAAGTTGCTCAGCCGCTCGGCAACTTTGCAAAGTACGGAATCGCCGATATCGTGGCCCAAGGTACTGTTAATCCGGTTTATTCTATCTAAGCTCAGAGTCAAAACTGGAATCATTGCTGGGAATTCTTTTTGATTGTCTAATACCAGACTTAGCTGCTCTCGTAACAGCGAACGATTGGGCAAATTTGTCAAGCTATCGTGCTCGTGTCGGTGGAGAGCTAATTGAATAGTTGTGTGTAAATTTTTTTCCTCAAAGGGTTTGACAATATAACCGAATGGTTGCGTTGCATTGACCCGTCGCAAAGTGTTTTCATCAGCATAAGCTGTCAAATAAACTACCGGAATATGAAATAGTCCCCGAATTTCTTCTGCTGCTGTAATGCCGTCTATTTCTCCTTGCAAGTTAACATCCATCAAAATTAAATCTGGTCGTAATTCAGTAGCAGATTGAATCGCTTCTTCTCCAGAATAGACAATGCCTGTTATACTATAACCCAAAGCTATTAAACTATCTGAAATGTCTTCGGCAATGATACTTTCGTCTTCAACTATCAGGATTTTTCTAGCTAGCATTAATTTTTTTTCCAGGAATTGTTGGTTGCGAAAATGTTATTTGAAAAGTCGTGCCTGCGGTTTCTAATAGTTCTATTTTTCCCCTAATTTGCTTCACCAAAGACCCCACTAGGCGCAAACCCAATGTTCTGGCATTTCGATAATCTAAGTCTTGAGGAAAACCGATACCGCTGTCGCTTACGACCAGCACGCAAACCCTGTTATTATCCAATGTGAAATCTATCTTTATTTTACCTTTTTTGTGTTCAGGAAAAGCATATTTTAGGCAATTCGTTACTAGCTCGTTGACGATCAATCCGCAAGGAACGGCTGTATCAATATTTACAGAGTACGGAGCAATTGTTGTTTGCAACTCGACGCCTTCTGCATAAATCTCATATGCTTGGAATAGATTGTGAGCAAGATTTTGGATGTATTCAGCAAAGTCAATATTTGACAAGTCTTTGGATTGATACAATTGTTCGTGAACTAGAGCCATTGACCTGACTCTATTTTGGCTTTCTCTTAACATTTCAGTAACCCGGCTGTCTTGGATGTAGCGGGACTGAAGTTTGAGCAAACTGGAAATAACTTGAAGGTTGTTTTTGACGCGGTGGTGAATTTCTTTGAGGAAAACTTCTTTTTCGGCGAGGGATGCTTTGATACGATCCTCGTCGCGCTTGCGATCTGTAATGTCCCGCACTACTGCTTGAATTACTTTTCGTCCGTTAATTTCCATGGCATTTAGCAGCACTTCTGCGGGAAATTCTGAACCGTCTAAACGTTTGTGCACCCAGTCAAAGCGACAGCTACCGGTTCGCATGGCTGTGGATATTTTCTGTGCTGCTAAACTGCACGAGTCTTGTCCGCTCGGCTGAATTTGTGGCGAAAATTCGCTCGGTTTTTTGCCGTAAAACTGTGCTTGATTGGTGCATCCAAATATTGCTAAGGTGGCGGGGTTGCAGTCGAAAAATTGTTGTTCGTCGAGCAGCATTACTGCGTCGCTGGTGGCTTCGTAAAGGCTGCGAAATTTTAGTTCAGACTCTTGCAAAGAAGCAATTAATTGTGTTTTTTGAGCTTCGGCGCCTTTGCGAGCGGTAATGTCTATCCCTACTGAAACTGCTGCGGTTCCCTGATGGTATTTCTGAGCTACTATTAAATAATTACGGGTAAATCCGTTAATTTCTACGTCTATTTCTTGCGATGTTTGCTGAGATGAACTGTCAAAAAAGTTTCGGATTAGTTGTCCAAAAGTCGAGCCTTTGTCGAGAAAGTTGATTTCTTGACCGACAAAGCTTTCGGGAGAACGTTTGAACGAGGTTGCTAGGTGTTGGTTGACTCCGATATACCGCAAATCTGAACTTACCCAAGATATTAGTCCGGGTACGGCATCCAAGACGGCTCGAAGTTGATCTGTAGCTTCTTGCAGTGCTTCTTCCGATCGCTTGCGATCGCTAATATCTGTTGCGGTGCCGCACAAACCTAAAATAGCGCCGTTTTCCGCTTGGTTGACGATGCTGTTGACGCGCAGGTGTACGGTTGTACCGTCTTTGCGGATGTGTACTATTTCGTAAGGAGAGTTAGAGATTTGTGGGTGAATGCTAGTTTTCTCTAAAAGTTGGGCTAATATTTCTATTTGTCTATTTTTGTGTTCTGGAATCAAAAACTCGGTGAAGCGGCGGCCGATCATTTCTAGGGGCTCGTAGCCGTAGATGCGTTTGGCGGCGGAATTGACAAAAGTCAAGATGCCTTGAATGTCGATCGACCAAATTAACTCTTGGGACGTTTCTACCAGGTTGCGGTACTTTTTTTCGCTGTCGATAAGCGCTGCATTCAAAACTGCGGTTTCCTGCTGAAGTCTGCCTTGTAATTGTTGATTTGCTGTTTCCAGAGTGGCGATCGACTTTTGGCGTTCGGTAATATCAGTACAAACACCGACAGCCCCGACAACTTCGCCGTTTGCGTTTCGCAGGGCTGTCGATCGAATTTCGTGCGTAAAATCCCCCTCTGGAGCATTCCAAGTGCGATCGTTTCCTGCCAGTACCTGGGCAATATTCTCTAAAATATCTGACTGACTGTAAACTGCAAAAATCGACTCCCCGACAGTTGCACCTGCTGCGAGCCCCAAATTTTCCAATCCTTTACCTGCTGACATAGTTAACTTGCCGTCTTTATCAATTGCCCATATAAAAATAGGGGAACAACTGAGGGCGGCGTGCAGGGTTTCGTTGGCAAGTTTTAGGCGATCGATTTCTGCCGACAGCCGATCGCGGGTGTTGTTTAATTCAACCGTCAGTCGATCGGCTGTTTGCTGCAACGCAGCAGCAGTTTCGCACATTTCTGCTGCGTTGCAGGAAAAATAGATGGATTGGCTGCACTGTGACATGGTTCCTCTCAGAAGCAATTTATATTTAAGCCCTGCCGATCCTTGTAAGCATAAACTTTTTAATTGAAGTATTACAGTTCGCCCGGATACTGATCAGAGTTAGATCGGATAGTTTAAATTTAGTTTAAAGCATTCAGGAATTGAAGAGCGATCGGATTTTCTGGACTATTGAAAAATTCACAAAAAGCCGATCAATGTCTGCGAATCCGTACTTTTACGGTAATTATGTGTAGTGATGGAAAAAGAAAGTCCGCAATCCTCGGGTTGCACGAAAGGCGGAACCGTAAATTTATTATAATTGTTTCTGTAGATTCACGCAGATCCGGCTCGGTAATCCGGACTTTTGAATTTATTAAACAGTCCCGGACGCACTCTTGCCTCATATCAGGTAAACTATCGGTCATCAAAACTGTTTGCAGTTAGGAAGGAGGTTCGGCGTTAAGAACATGGTACGATTCATCAAAAATTCCACCAAACCTCCGGCGTGCGAGCGCTTCTGGCCTGCATTCAGCAACGCCTACTTTTCCTTGTTGGCTCTTGCTGCTTCCGGCCTCTTTCCTGTTTTTGATTCCTTCAATTAATCCCCCAAGTTTTGACAGTTTTATCTAAACTGCCGCTGATTAAAGTTTCGCCATCGCTGCTAAAAGTAAGACAAGTAACAGAGTTTTGATGCCCAGTGAGAGTGTGAATGTGTTCGCCGGTGCTGGGATGCCAAAATTTGAGATTACCGTCGGCGCTAGCACTGACAACTGTGCGCCCATCGGGACTAAAGGCGATCGCATTTATCGAGTTAAAATGCCCTGCTAACGCAATCGAATTATCTGGATGCGATAGCTGGCGCAGTTGAATATTTCTGTCCCAGCCGCCAGCAGCCAGAGTCTGCCCGTCTGGACTCAAAGCCAGACAATTGGCATAACCTTTAATTGTTTGGGAGCATTCTCGGCTGCGGAGGTTCCAGAGTTTAATTGTACCGTCAGAACTGCTGCTAGCGAGAGTTTGTGCGATCGGGCTAAAAGCAAGACAGGAAATTCCTGCTTTGTGAGCTTTCCAAGTTAAAAGATTGCCAAAAGTACAGATCAACTTTCCCGTTTCTGAATTCCAAATTTTGATAGTAGTATCTGCCGAACCGGTGGCGATAACTTGACTGTCGGGACTGATAACAATTGCAGTAATTTCCCCTTCGTGTCCGAGGGAAGTATGCAGCAATTCTCCTCCCTGCCAAATGTCGATCGCGCGGTGTTTTGGAGTATTTCTGCTTCTGACAAAAACTTCACTTTCTTGGCAAAGGACAAAAGATTCTTTAGCGCGGGGATACTTCTGTACATTATACAGGATTTCTCCTGTTTCTAAATCGCAAATTCTAATTATTTTGCCGTGCAAGCTCGCCGTGCGATCGCCCGCTGGACTAATCGCCACATTTGTGCCTGTTTTGACTGTACGGATGCACTCAAAAAGCGAGTAAGGTAAGAATTTTGTTAAAGCTTGACGCACAAAAGATTCTGTCCTTTGCCGCAAAACAGCATAAGCAACTCGCTGGACTTCGGGAGCCGGATCGAGCAGCGCCTCAATTGCTAACTTCAAACCTGCATCTCCGTATTTAGGAGCATCTTTAACGGCGGCAATCCGCGACTCGATACTAGGATTGTGCAAGCGCTGCTTGACTCCGGCGATGCCTCCTAAAACAGCGGCGGCGATCGGGATTTGACTTTGACCGCCGAGGACGGCATCATACTCTCTTGGTTCGTTAGAATTGTCAGCAATCATAGGATGTTAGATTGGGGAATTGGGAATTGGGAATTGGGAATTGGGAAAGAATGATTGCCTAAGAGTTTACGTGCAGATGCTAGCCTGCAAAACCCCATAGTTATCGTAAACAGTGCGTTGGAAAGTACAAGTTAAAATATCGTTTCCGGTTGCATCAGTATTGTTCAAATGTGCAAAGTCTCAACAGTCAACAGCGGTGTCCTGAACCCTTCGACGGAGGCTCAACAGTCAACAATTATGAGGAGTGCCACCGGAATCGATATAACTTATTGACTGTTGGTGTTTATCCAATTATAATCAAATTAGCGTTTCACACAAAAATCAGAAAGTGATATGTCACACTTCACAACGATCAAGGTTCAGATCAAAAACGGCGAACTGCTGCATCAAGTGTTGGAAGAGTTGGGTTATCAAGTAGAGTCCAATGTGCAGGTACGGGGTTATCGCGGCGACAAAATTAATGCTGAGTATGTAATTAGGCAATCCAACGGTTACGATTTGGGTTTTCGGCGCAGCGGAGAGGATTATGAATTGGTGGCGGATTTTTGGGGCGCTCGAATTAACCAGCAAGAATTTGTTAATTCAATTAGTCAAAAATACGCCCATAAAAGTTTGATGGCTGCCGTGCATTCAGAGGGTTTTAATGTTGAACAAGAGGAAACTTTGGCGGATGGAACGGTGAGAGTTGTAGTGGGTAGATGGGTTTAGCGATCGGTTAAAGCAAACAGTAGCTGACAAATTAAACTGGCGGCAAATTCGGGTGCATATAACTTTTGAAGAGGGCGAAGCATGACCGCATATAAGTTATTAGTTATAATCCCATATTGACTGCGGTCATGCTTCGCCCCTACAAACATATTTGCCTTCATTGAAATGCACCCGCAGCTTCTTTGACATATCCGCTCGATTAGCATAACAAAAAAGGTTCGTAGTGCGGACTTTAGTCCGCTTTCATGATGCGGACGCCAGGACTTACTACCAACCAAATCGATGACATATCCGCTCGATTACTATAACAAAAAAGGTTCGTAGTGCGGACTTTAGTCCGCTTTCATGATGCGGACGCCAGGACGTACTACGAACCAAATCGATCGCACTTCGCACGTGCGGACATGATATCAATAAACTAAAATAATGACGATCCAATCCGATCGAGAGCAACAAATTCGACAAAGTTGGGAAGTAAATGCTGACGCATGGACGCGGGCGATCGACCAAAACGAGGTCGCCAGCCGCCGCGCAGCAACCGATGAGGCTATTGTGCAAGCAGTTGTGCGCTATCAGCTTCGGCGAGTGTTGGATGTCGGATGCGGTGAAGGTTGGCTGGCGCGGGCGTTAGGAAAGCAAGGTGTAGAGGTGGTTGGAGTAGATGCTTGCGGTACTTTAGTCGATCGCGCGATCGAGAAAAGCAGCGGTTGTTTTCGGGCGATCGGCTACGATGAGATGATTGCCAATCCGTTGATAGTTGGTCAATCCTACGATGGGATTGTCTGCAATTTTTCGCTACTCGGTGAGGAAATTGGAGATTTATTGCGATCGTTACGCCAAACAATAATCTCAGACGGACATCTGTTAATCCAGACAGTTCATCCATGCACAGCGTGTCAACAACAGCCCTATGTTGATGGATGGAAAACCGAGAATTTCGACAATTTAGGCGGAGATTTTAAAGCGCCGATGCCGTGGTATTTTCGCACAATTAGTTCCTGGTTTCAACAAGTATCAAAATCTGGCTGGACAGTAGTTGAATTAGAGGAACCGATTCACCCGCAGACGAAAATCCCTCTTTCCTTAATCTTGATTTGTCAGTAACTATACCAATTCAAGAAATTAATGCAACAATATTGGTAGGGTGTGTCGCCATCGATAGTATCCAAAAATATCCGAAAAATCTAACGAGCGACGCACCATCGACATAATCGAAGCAGTCCAAGACAGCCCGACTCATGTCAGCATCTTGCCAAGAACTACAATGTTGTTAGAGAAGTATGAAGCAGCGCTGGCAAATACTCAGAAAGATTGGGAAATGGTGCAATAATCCGAAACAGTCAAAGAGGAAATAGCAATGGCATGGATGTTTAGTTTATCTGCTGAATGCGGTGCAGAACAAACTGTCGCCGAAAAGTTTTCCCAATATTTCGATAAGGTTTCTTGGGTTCTCTCAAACGACAGCAAATCCCAATGTCGCACCGGAATTTTTCAGGACATGGAGGATAATTGGTGGTGCCGAGTTTCTCCCAGTAGTATCAGTGAAGTTGGCATAAATACGCCGGAAACTGCTTATCTGATGACTGAATTGGGTATTTTGCTATATCAGTTTTTGCGATCGGCTCCAACTTTTCGGTATGCTTTGGTTGGTTTAGAAGTGGACGAGTTTAGAACTTACAGCGAGTTGATTGAAGAGTCTTCTACTCTATCTTTTCCTGGATTAGTTTTAGCTGATAGTATTTGGCAGGCGGTTGGTTCGCCTCCAGCTTTTCGATCGTTCAGTTCGGGATATGTCTGGAAACTGTATGAGGGTGAGGTTTACAAGCCGCTGACGGTCTCGTCTGATTTGAAAAATAAGTTTAATGAACTGCTGGTTGTCGGATAGGTGGAGTTCATATCGCAATCTCTATAATTCTGTCTCGATGGATTCAATATCTACACGCTTGACAACCTTGAATTGCTTCATAGAGATTTTGCAGCAATTCCTCCAAGGTATCTCCCTGTGTTGCACAGCCAGGAATAGCAGGAACTTCTGCCCAATATCCGCCTTCTTCTGCTTCGTGGATGATAATTTTGATTTTCAATTGATTCTCCAATTCGGTTTCTGAGAAGTAGGCAAAGCGTCAGAAACCGGGTTTCTCACGAAATTTGGGTTGGGTGGCGAAATATCTCGGAAGAAACCCGGTTTCTGGGAATTACGCACAACGCTTGAAATATCTCCTTTTTTTAGCTTCACTGAATTGGTTCTCCATCTTCAAGGGTGTAAATATCAGGCTCATCTTGCAGGAATTGAAATGCTCCTCCGCTTTGGGCTAACTGCGTTATTTCCACAATTGAAGGATAGGGGATGTTGCTAAACAATTTTGCTTTTATTAGCAATTGCTCTTCTTTTGAGAGTGTCTGAATGATTTGTACTAAGGATTCAATGAGTTGTGTGTTCATAGCTTAAAATATGTGGCGATATTTTATTTTACTGCGATCGGGCAACCTTCGATGATTATAACAAAGAAAATTAAGTGCGATCGACTAAAATTCGCAAATAGCGCAAACTTACTCCTCAAAATCCACCTGCTTAACCACATCTAAGGGTAGTTCTAGCACCTCTGCAATTTGCTCGTCGCTCAAGCCAAACTGCCGTAGTTTACCAATTCTTTCAATATTAGCTTGATTATTGCCATGAAAGTCAGGAGTTTCGGGCTGACTTTCATCTGGGGTAGGAATGGAGGGATTAGAACAATTGTTAATATAGCTAATTTTGTTACTATCTTTAAAAGTATTATTATTACCCAAAGTTGTTATATTCTGATGTATATGCCTTTCTAAGACGGATTCAAGATTACTTTTTTTAACTTGTTCATCAAAGATATCGGATAACATTTGCAAAAGCTCGTGACTGACTTTTTTAACGTGCTTGTCGCTATAACCATAGGTTTCTGCAACATCAGCATATTTTTGACGGTTCAGTATTCCCGCGATAATTCTGCGCTGCAAGTCATTTAGACGTTTGCTTGTCTTGGTGCGGACAGCTTCATCGACAAATTGGACTGTTTGAGGAATGTCCATAGGTGGGCTGGTGAGATGGCTGTAGTTACTATAACCAACTTTTACCACCTTTTTGCAACTTTTTTGCTTCGCGTCCCAATTTTAGAAAGATCCAACTTTTTCCAACTTTTTCTGCCTTTTATTTTTCCTAGATTGGTATATTGTATAAAAAATAAGGTTTTAGCAGAGATAATCAGGGACATTAACTTTTAGGTTAGGTTTGCGCTTGAGCGCTTAAAAGGGTGTCATCACAAAATTTCAAGCATCCATTTTACAGGTATACCCAATGGCAACATCAAATCCCCTGGGAAGTAATCAGAACATCACTTTAGAGAGGGATAAAGTTATTACAATAACTAAAAGAACTGTTCGTTTTTCAAATGATGTCTACCAAACTCATAATATTACAGGTTTTAGTGAAGGAGAGGTAGAGATAGGGGCGATTCCTTGGGGGATTATTATAGTTGTCCTTTTTATTATCGGGCCAATTGTCGGTATTGCTAACAATGGAATAGGTTCGGTATTAATGTTGGCTGCGATTGGAGGCGTAATTTGGAACTTTGCCAAGCCAAAACACTACGGATTGTTACTCACATTCAATTCTGGTCATCAGACCCTTTTTGTGACAAATGATAAGACCCATCTTAAAGAAAAAATTAACAATATATATGAGCTTATTGAAAAAGCAGAGAATAAAATTTACGAATTATCTATCTCCAACAGCACTGTTACAGGTCAATTTATCATGGGAAATGACAATAAAATGCTACGTTAGAATTGAATAATTTAGTCAAAAAAGTGAAAATTGACAAAGGACAATTTTAGAAAAATGCTAGGTTTCATTTTGATGTGAATAGAACATCATAATAAAAGTAAACATCAGTAAGCAAGGATGGTATTAACAGTGGTAAATTATTCTGCAAATTTCAAGGAAAGTAATTTTGATGGCACCTTCATTCAAGGAGATGGTAATGAAGTAAGAGGTAAATGTGTACCTGAAGAAAAGAAAACTCTTGCAGAAGCGGCTGCTGAGATTCAAAAACTTCTCAAACAGTTAGAGGAAACTAATCCAACTGCTACTGAGGATGACAAAATTATTTACGTTAATGATGAAACTACCCCCAGTTTCAAGCGTCGTGCGGTTGGTGCGTTGCAGGCTGGAGGTGAAGCTGCGATCGAAGAGTTCTTAGCCAATCCGTATGTCAATGTTGGCAAGGCGATCGTCAAAGGTTGGATAAAACCAGAATAGTTCCTGGTATGCAAAGAGCGATCGCCCTTACGAACAAAAACTAAGTGCGATCGCCCGCCAGCCTCACTTTCCATCGTCTAAACCCGAAAAAGTAGCGATCGCCAACCTCTATATTTTTTAAAACGATCAGCTTAAACCCTTTGCTAGCTAGGCTTTCATGTTGTTGTCACTGCATCACCCAGAATGACTTTCCTGTATCAGAAATTAATTCTCAAAAAATTCGGAAACGCAGTTTGCGCCAATGTATGTATATTTAACGCAGGATAAAAAATTAGTTATAAGGAAGTAAATCTATGAACTCAAAGTGGACTATTTACATCGGTATTTTAATCTCAATTATAGCTCTTGGAGCATCTGTGACGACTCCCGAAGTTCGTAAGGTTTTCGGACTTGAAACTAATCAGTCTTCTAACGATTCTGAGATGAAAGAAGTTGAACTCACAGTTCAGACTGACTCTAAAGAACCTCTTTTAGATGTTAATGTTGAATTCAAATCACAGGGGCCACCAGGGACAATATTCACAGATTCTAATGGTTACGCTAAAATCAAAATACCTACCACGACAGATGTACAAGTCACGCTAAGAAAAGAGGGATTTACAACAAATAGTTATGTAATTGATCTAAAAAAAGATCCCATTTTGACAAGGACATATATGTTAAAAAAGACATCATCATTAACATCACAAACATCTCCTAGTCAACCAACTTCTGTTCCAACCCCTGCTGCTACGGAAGTTTCACTCACTCCATTCTCTCCTCCTTCAGTGAAGCTAGAAGTTGAGTGTAAACCATTTATTTTTTATCCCGATGGCGAATACAAAGATATAATTTCTGTTGCAAATAAAGCCGAACAACCTTTGTCGAGATTCTTTGTTAACAAAGATGTTACTAAGTCGCTTGTGTGTAAAATTCAACAAAACTCTGGCAACCTTTTAATAGCATATGGCTTGCCTGACGATTCGGTATTGAATCGTATATTAGTTAAAGTCTACGTTGACGGAAATTTACGAAAGAGTATTAATGTGAGTCGCGGTCAAGCATTGAAGGAAAAAATTGATGTCAAAGGTGCTTCAGGATACAAACTCGAATTTAGTATGCCTGATAAATCTAACAATGGTGACTATGTTTATACCCTGGAAAATTAGCGTATTGATCTAATCAGAAGCTAAAAGCAAATAGTTTATCACTGCGAAGCCCGATCGCCCTTACGAACAAAAACTAAGTGCGATCGCCCGTAGACTAAGCAACCCCAAACCCCGTGTACTCGCGCATATAAGGCGCTTGAAAGCCCAAGATAATATCCTCCTTCGCCACACCCATTGCCACCAACTCATGGGCGACGTGCATCTCCGTTGTATTTTGCTCCACCCAAATTTTGCCATCCTGAATATCTAAATGCAGCACGCACCCATGCACCCGCCGATGCCCATTCCACCCAACATTCATCACCTGATAACGATCTTGCTGCGTATCAAAAATTGTTTGCGATTTGATCGCACCATTAGAGATAGGAGTGGTCACATATTCTGTCAATAGTGCTTGAATTGACTGACGATACAACTCTAGTTTATCCATTGCACAATCACCTCATTTACTGGATCGTAAACAATACGACTAACTTGATGCCGCTCTACCGAAATTTGCAAAAACTCCCGCTGAAAAAAAGCTTCATGGACTATGACCGGAACAGCTAAATAGAGCCTCCGATCTGGTTCATTGAGTTCTAATGCAAGACGATAATTCAGAAACTGTCCCAAGGCTGCATGATAATCTGTAATCGGCGAATCACCCAAAAATGTTTTGATTTCGACAGCGATTTTCTCTCCGGCTCGTTCTGCCGCCAGTAAACGCTCTGCACCCAAATCAATCTCAAATTTTGCTCCACCCGCTTCTAGCCTCAGCGGATCGTCGGTAATCACCCAATTTTCCTTCAGAAGGGCAAGCTTAACTGCTTCATGAAAGCGATCGCGTGCTGCCATTTTTCTCTTTTATAACTGTCAACTTTATTATACTATCGATCGCACTTTATCCTCCTCTCCCCAAAAACCTTAGCCTAAAAACAGGTCTCATCTTAAAAATCTCGGCACCGACGGGCGATCGCACGTCAAGTTCCACACCCTAATGATACAATCGAAATAGCGATCGTTATTCCCGATTCCAACCATGACATTCATCAACCCCAAAACCGACTACGCCTTCAAAAAAATCTTTGGTTCCCTAGATAACAAAGGCATACTCATCAGCTTTCTCAACGCCATGATTTACGATGGCAATCCTACCATAGAAGACTTAGAAATTATTAATCCTAATTTACCGCCCAAGATTTCAGGCTTAAAAGATACTTACTTAGATGTCAAAGCCCGACTCGCCGATGGTACTCTAGTCATTATTGAAATGCAGGTATTAAATGTAGAGTCTTTTGGTAAGAGAGTTTTGTACAATGCTGCAAAAACTTATGTTTCTCAATTACAGAAAGGACAAGGCTACGGAATGCTGCAACCTGTGATTGCACTGACACTGACAGATTTCGAGATGTTTACAAATAGCGATCGGGTAATTTCTAGGTTTGTTTATAAAGAAGAAACGACTAATCTGAGATATACCGACAATAACATGGAGTTAGTGTTTATCGAACTTCCGAAATTTACCAAGGAATTATCACAGCTAGAAACCCTGGTGGATAAATGGATTTATTTCATGAAATATGCTAACACGCTGACACAAGTTCCACCAACAATGGATATTATTCCAGAGATTCATCAAGCCTTTGATATAGCAAATCAAGTTAATTTAAATCCTGAAGAACTGGACGCTATCGAACGGCAAGAAATGTTTATTTATGACCAACAAGGAGTTATAATCTATGCTGAGAAACAAGCTAGAAAAGAAGCTCGAAAAGAAGAAAAACTGGCGATCGCACAGCAGTTACTCGATCGCCTGGATGACGAAACCATCAGTCAAACAACCGGACTCAGCATCGAAGAAATCAGGAATTTGCGATCGCCTAGAATTTAGAACCAGGAAAAATTGACAAACTTGCGATCGCCCTTTCCCCAAAAAACCACCCCAAAACCTACGCCAAAAACAGCTTATACGCCGGATTCTGACTCTCATCCCCATACTGATAGCCCAACGTATCAAGAAAAGCCTGCCATTCCTGCATCTCATCCGGCGGTACTTGAATTCCCACCACAATTCGCCCGTAATCAGCCCCATTATTCCGATAGTGAAAAACGCTGATATTCCAATTAGGACTCATCGAACCCACAAACTTCATCAACGCACCCGGACGTTCGGGAAATTCAAAGCGATAAAACAGTTCGTGATTTGCTAGCATAGAACGGCCACCAACCATGTGCCGCAAGTGCAATTTCGTTAATTCATCATCAGTTAAATCCAAGGTTTTAAAGCCACAATCTTCAAAACTTGCCGCAATCTTCACTGCATCAGCGCGGTTTTGAATTTGCACGCCGATAAAAATATGTGCTGCTGTTTCATCCGCAATTCGATAGCTAAATTCAGTTAAATTGCGCTTACCCAAACATTCGCAAAACCTGCGGAGACTTCCCGGCTGTTCGGGAATTGTCACTGCAAAAATCGCTTCGCGACGTTCACCAAACTCGGCCCTTTCTGCTACAAAACGCAGGCGATCGAAATTCATGTTCGCGCCGCAAGCCACCGCAATTAATGTTTCTCCTGCGATTTGTTCCCTTTCCACATAAGCCTTCGCACCTGCGATCGCCAAAGCGCCAGCCGGTTCTAAGATCGATCGCGTATCCTCAAAAACATCCTTAATCGCGGCACAGATATCATCCGTATCCACCAAAATAATCTCGTCCACATACTCCTGACACAGCCGAAAAGTTTCCTCGCCAACTTCCCGCACCGCCACGCCATCAGCAAACAAACCCACCTGCGACAAACGCACTCGTTTACCAGCTTTCAGCGATTGATTCATCGCATCGGAATCCACAGGTTCGACGCCGATAATCTTAATTTCCGGGCGCAAGCGCTTGACATAGGCTGCAATTCCCGAAATCAATCCACCGCCACCAATTGCCACAAAAATCGCGTGAATCGGTTTTTGATGTTGCCGCAGGATTTCCATGCCGATCGTACCCTGTCCCGCAATCACGTGGGGATCGTCAAAAGGATGAATAAAAGTCATCCCTTTTTCCGCCTCTAATTGGCGCGCAAAAGCGTAAGCATCGTCGTAAGTATCCCCATGCAAAACTACCTCTCCACCACGGGCTATTACCGCATTTACCTTCACCTGCGGCGTCGTTACGGGCATGACGATAATCGCGCGAGTTCCCAGTTGGCGAGCAGCGAGGGCGACTCCTTGGGCGTGATTACCGGCGGAAGCTGCGATCGCACCTTGTGCTAGCAAATCCGGCGACAGTTGCGCCATTTTGTTGTACGCGCCCCGCAGTTTGAAGGAAAACACAGACTGCATATCCTCTCGTTTCAGCAGCAGTTTATTGTTGAGCCGCTCTGATAGATTTGGTGCGACTTCTAGGGGGGATTCTTGAGCAACATCGTAGACGCGGGCGGTGAGGATTTGTACTAGGTAATCGCAAAGCATGGCGTTAGCAGGTGGGTTGATGCCGGATGGTGGGATTATTGTAGGGCACTTGTGTTAGTATTTTGCGGGGAATGGCGAGCGTCCTTCATAGCTACGAAAGATTCAGTCAACTCGATCGGATGTAGTTACATAAATAGTCAAATCAACTCTGGCATCGCGATCGAACTTTAACCCTACTTCTGCTTCCGAGGTTATTGCTACACAATTATGGGAAATATTATTAAGCTGAATGCTCTCAATTTTGACAGAGTAACAGTAAGACAATTTATCATTAACTAAAACTAGATAAACATCTTCTCCTACAGTTAATGTAACTTCCTTGACTTTTGCTACGCCTGCTTGTGGATTTTTGAACCACTCAGTAATTTTTCCAATCTCACTTACCCTGCCTATATTTTTCTGATGTACAATTATATTGTAAGTGACTAAATCAGCAAGGGATTTACATAAAGCCTCCACAAAATCACCTAAGTCCAATAGTTCTTGAGTTCCCAAAATCTGGTCTGTCGATCCGTGGGCTGCTTCATTCCGATAGTCAACCAGTTGTTTGAGTTCTCCTTCTGCCGTGTTTTGACTACCACGAACCTCCTCTAAAAAATATTTAATTTCTTTGTGATTGATTATCCATCTCCATGCCTCATCAATACCAGCATTTTTCAAGACTGTTTCTAACACTTCCTTGCGTAAATTTTGCTCATGTAATAGGAAAGCATCAGGAAGTAATTCGTATTTCCCAGTATCAGTAATCCCACAGGATAATCCTTGCACTACTTTCTCAACCGAAAGGTGTTGAAACCTATTTTTTTTGATGTCAATCAACAAACGTCCTATACCCTCTCGGTGGGTATTTTGGATTTTTTCTTCCAAGTCTGAATAGCGCGGAACCAAATCCGGCATACGTCGCAGCCAATCCGAAATTAAATCCTTAACGAAGCGCTCGTAGATAGCATACAGTCTAGTTACCACAGCAGAACGATCGTAAATTTCCCATTCCCATTTGCTAGGTATTTCTTCTATTAATGGCGCAGTTTCAGGATTTTCTGTCAACTGTTTTATATTGGAACTATCTTGAAATACAATTTTTCTAAGTCGATCGTTCGTTTTGACGATCGCACGAACAGTTGAAATTTTGACACTGGCTTTCTCAAGAATCTCCTCAAACATAGCAAGTTACTCTCCGATAACTTGCGAAAGCATTTCGTTAAATATGCTGATCCGATTCTGAATTTCTGCCTTGGTTGTTCCACCTCCTGTCAAAAGACGAGATTCCGGCTTATTAAATAGCTTTTTTGTTTCTTCAAAAATCCGATCTTTTTTAGCAATTATTTTTGTTGTATCTGGCAAGTGCCGACTCAAAACAACCATAATTGCATCATAATATACTCGCTCGGACTTTTTAGACCAATTTTGAAATTGATGGTCAAATGGTTTGAATAAATGCTGTCCGTAAATTTGGTGAGCTATTTCGATAGTTTTGATAAAAAGCTGTTCCAAGTAATTGATATCTGCCTCATTAAAATTCAAGCTTTTTATCATGTACAAATCTAAAAAATCTTCCAGATTGAGACGAAAATACTCGATATTTCTCAGAGCAAAAAAACGCAGCACTAACTCAGCATCTTCCAGTTTTTGATAAAGGTTATTTTCCTCTAATCCGGCACTATTATCATCTGTCGGAATTCCCCAAGCTTGAGCAAATATAGGATGACGCGCCAATTTTAGCAACAGTTCATTAAACAGTCCGCCATACAAACAGTTTCTTACTTCTTGCTGGCTGAACTCTACTCTTCCTGTATTCAGACGTTCAAAGACTTTCTGTTTGAGGAAGTTAGCTTCTTCAGAATTGGAAGTTAGTTCGGCAAGAATTGCTACTGATGATATGGAGCGTCGATCGATAGTAGCCCTAATTTTTTGAGGGAGTTTTTTGTAGGTATGTCCGTTAAATTCAGGCAAAATTTCTAGCCCTGTCAGTTCGAGCTTGTTTCTATAAAACTCTTGAATGGCCCAGATGCGTTGCTGTCCATCCAAGACTTCATAATGTTGGGAATCTTGTTTGTATAAAACTATTGAAGGAACGGGGATATTGAGGATAAATGACTCAATCAATCTAGATTTCATCGTCTCAGTCCAACAACCCCTTCTTTGGTAGCTCGATCGCCTTTCTACATAATCAGACACTCTTAAATATTCAAGCAACCGGGGAAGCTTTTCGCGGTTAATTTCGGTAACTATTGGTGTTTCTTTGAAGTCATAACGCAGGTGGATATCACGATCGAACATTCGATCAGGTGTGTTTTCTGGCAAACTTTCCCACATTTTTTCTTCAACTGGTGCTAGCTGCATTTTTTCGATTATCCCTAAGCACAACTTGTTAATTATGATAGCATTTTCAGGACTAGCCATGCAACTCCAATCTAGCAAGCCAGCGATCGCCCTCAAACGCCAAAAAGAGCGATCGATCTCTCGATATCTAGTCCTGATACTTGGCATTTCCCCAAAACCTAATCTGGACGTGCGAAACCCGTCCGAGGGTCACTAATAAACAAACCTAAAACCAACGATTCCATCACCGTATCCCAGACAGGAGTCAAATGTTTCGCATCATCAACCCAGTAGTCAAAAGTAATCAAACACTGAACATTAGAACCCAGCCCGATACAAATCCGCGAATAAGCTTCCCGCTGTTCTGGAGGGTCAATAAACTTAAATTCAGTCCAAACAATCCGAGCAGTTTGCCGCTTCAATTGAATGATTTCTCCAGGGTCGATCGGATTTCTGGTATCATCTTCTACTATCTTCTGTAAAAGTGGCACTAGCGGAAATTCTCCCCAATTTCCCGGAGGTAACAAATTAAACGAAACCTCCAAACAACAATCATCATCCGGCGGTTTCTTATCCGTAAACCGGAACGACTTAGTATCAGGTTCAAAATGCCAATCTTGGGGGACATCAAAGCGAACTGCACCTCTTCCTGCGACAAAGATGCGAGTTCCGGGCTTGGACTTCCAATTATGGTCTTCTTTAAGCTCTAGAGTTTCCTTGAGCCATTCTTGCTTTTTGCGCTTGGACATAAACAGAACACCAAATTACTGCTAATGTGTAGTTTGAGACTTGGCAAATATATTTTAACTCTATTTTGCTCACCGTTTGACTCAAATATAACAATCCTTACAAAAATTACCACGGGTATCGAGAAACCGGGTTTTTTTGCGAGAATCATTCGTCCCAGCCCAGCATTAATAAAAACCCGGTTTCTTTATTCGCAGCGCCTAATTCCTGTATAATAATAGTTAAAAAAAATTATCAATCTCTCTCTTCTCTATTCCTCCGCGTACTCTGCGCCTCTGCGGTAAAAAAAAGTATTTTATAAATCAATACGGTTCACTTAACGTTTTTTTGTCATTGCGAGCTCTTAGCGAAGCAATCGCAGAGACTATGACACTTATCAGTTAAGTCAGGTGCGCGCCGAGCAATTATCTTCTTAAGTGAACCGTATTGTTTTATAAATTGCTAACTTTTATTTTGAACTTGAGGAATCACATATCTAATACCGCCTTTATTTCCAGTCGCATCACCCTTGTAACGTGGGATAATATGAATAGCAGCGTGACTGCGACTTTGACCAGCCTGTTTATCAATATTAATTCCGACATTAAAACCATCAGGCTGAAACTCTTTAATTAACATTTGTTGTACTTTGTTAGCCATAAACCAGCAAGCCGATTGTTCTCGAAATGGCAATTCAAAATAATTTGCCGTGTGACGCTTCGGGATAATTAAAACATGACCTTTGCTGGCGGGATAACCGTCAAACATTGCATAGGCTGTGGCTGACTCGGTGAGCAAAGTTAGCTTGCGGTGCGGATTGCAGAATATGCAATTATTTGTAGAATTTCTTTGATAGTTGTAATGCACATACTCATAAATCTCGCACGACTCATTTAACAGAAATGACTTAAATGGAAGTTTGACAATGCACTGATAGGTAGGTTTTTTGTGGACGTAATGTTCTCGGAAGCCTTCTTTCTTGATATCTCTTCTCACTGCAAAATACGCTTTACCTCCGGGTTTCAACAAATGCGAAACTTCCATCAGGACATTCGCTTGCTCTTCTGGAAACAAGACATTTAAAACATAAAAGCAAATAATAGTATCGAATTGCTGTTCGGGGAATTCTGGAAAATAATAAGAGTCGTAGCCCGCAATGTCAAAACCTTTTTGCTGTAACAGTTTAACATCATTCCCGAAGCCGCACCCAAAGTCTAATATTTTTCCTTGTAGCAGGTTTTGTTCTAATAAAATCTTAGCCGGAAATGACAGATAAATTCTTTCGATTGCCGTCAGGTGGCTGAATTTATTTTGTTGCTTCTTCATGGCGGCATAAACTTGATTTAAATCGATATTATTTAGTCCGCGGAGGCGGACTTTGTTTGACAAGAAGCGATTTCAATCGCCGAATCTTATCTTCACTCTTCAGTCTGCGGAGGCGGACTTCGTTTGTGTAGCAGCGATTTCAATCGCCGAGTCTTATCTAAAAATTGTATCATTATTGCAGTTTGGCGATCGCCCCTTTGGCCACCAACACCTCACCAGTCACCAAATCCCGCACCGTAGCCAACAACACCCGCCTCTCATCCACCTCAAAACTCACCGAAACCCGATCGATTCCCAGCACCCCAGGCGGATTCAAATGCGCCACACAAACCTGCTGATGGTGGCTTTCCAAAGAGCGAAAATCACTGTGTTTGTTGAGCAAACTGCTCGTCATTTGCCCTTTTTCGTTAAAACTAACCTCCGCCTGCGACACCTCCGCAACTTCCCCAATATCTAACCGAATCTCCCTTTGTCCTTCAATCGCTACTTGCAGCGTCAACTCATCGGAACTTTCACAAGGATACTTCATTTCCTTGCTAAAAATCGGCGAATAACTATAAGCTTTAGCATAAGGTTCCCAGAGGCGGATTGCATAGCTGTGCCGCAAATAATCGTCAACAGTCACCAATTCTGTCAAAGCTAAAGCGCCGTGGGCGACTGCTTCAAAAGGCTTATCAGTTTTAACTTTTTGCCGCCCAAAATAGGAAACAACTAAATTAGAAACAGCCGGGATTAGCGAAGTTCCTCCTACCAGCAAAACCTGTTCGATATCTGCTTTACCGATACCTTTACCCAGCGCAATGTTCAACACTTCATCTAAAGATTCTCGCAACTGTTCCAACAACTGCCGAGATTCCAGAATTTCCTCAAGTTTATCTCGGTTTAGCTGCAAGTCGTAAGACATAAAATTTTCATCATCAAACCAACTTTCCTTCGCCTCATTAACTTGAGAAATTTGAATCTTTAACTTTTCGGCTATTTCCAATAAATTTTGCCAGCCAACGCCACCAACTTCTGCCCGCGACGAACCAATTTGCCGCAAATAATCTTCAACAATCCAGATATCAATATCTTCGCCACCGACATAAGCATCGGATTTTGCCAACACTTCGGCGCGCATTAAATTCGGACTGTGAGATTGGCTATGTTTGACAGAGGAAGGAGGCGCAGTGCGTACCAAACTTAAATCTAAAGTTCCGCCGCCAAAATCGACTACTAAAACTAAGGAACCGGGGCGTTTTACAGCATATCCCAGGGCGGCTGCTGTAGATTCATCGATTAGCTGAACTTCCTCAACTCCCAGAGATTCTGCTAAGTCGCGAAACCAATCCAAATATCGCTCAAATGCTCCGACTGGTACTGTAAAAATTAGTTTGTTTGGTTGGATATTTTGGTGATATAATTGTTCCCAAATAGTTGTGATAAACTGTTCTGCCACTAATTCCGGCGTGTAGGTTTCGCCGTCGAGATTGCGGGCGGGAGGCTGAAAGTCGGCGGCTAAGTCGCGTTTAAAAGCTTTGAAAAAACGGTCTGGTTGGGATTGTCCCAAACGCTGAGATCGGACTTTTTCTCCCAATACCAACTCACCTGCATTTTTTACGAATACCAAAGTCGGAACTACAGGTATTTCTCGAATATCTTCCCCAGACTTATTTGTTTTGAAAATTCGGGATATCTCGCCCAATCTCAAAGTTTCTGCTGTTTGAGTGTCCGGGTTGAGAATGCAGACAACTGTGTTGCTGGTGCCGAAGTCGATTGCAACTGTAACCATGTCAATTTTAGAGTTTAGATTTATTGGCGAAAATTGAAGATTTTATATCAATACGGTTCACTTAAGAAGATAATTGCTCGGCGCGCACCTGACTTAACCGATAAGTGTCATAGTCTCTGCGATTGCTCTCCCGAAGCGCAATGACAAAAAACGTTAAGTGAACTATATTGGATTTTATATTTACTTTTTCATGCCTGCTGGAAGAGTGCGACTAACTTTAGCAGGAGTAAGAATTTGCTCTCCATTCCGATAGCCGACAAATCTAACATAAACTAACTCTCCTTCTGTGATATCCTCAACATCCGGCTGGTGCAACTGCGGATTATAAGTTGTTTGTTCCCAAGCCGAACCGATTGTTTCAAAATTCCAACTTGACAAGAGATTTTCTAAGGGCGTAAACAAAGCCGAGAGATTTTTTGCGGGCATATCCGGCTTGGCTTCTGCCATTTTGCGGGCGGCTGGATAGTTGGTTAACAAAGTTTGCAATTGTTCAAAGGTAGCGCGGCGAAAATCGGCAGTTAGTTGAGTTTTTTGCTGCTGCAATTCTTCGCGCAGCCGGAAACACTGCTGTTTCAATTCTTCGATTTCGCTGGGATTGGTGGTAATTGTAGCCGATAGGGGCAGTGCGCTTAAAGTGCGATCGAATTCCTGGAAATTCAAATTTAGCACAGTTGCCAGCCGCCGCAGTTGGTCTATGGTGAGTTTTCCCACGTCTCCCTGCCGCACTAGGCGCACCCCGAAGCGAGTTAAGCCTGCTTTCTCGCCTAAGTCTTGCCAATCGACGATATCTAGCTGCTTCATGCGTTCTCGGAGAATTGTATCGTACTTAAAGTCGATCGCATCTCCGGCCTCTGATGCAGCATAAGCATACACTAAAATTAGAAAAATGCCTCCGACAGCTAGCGTGATACCGAAGGCAGGCCCTGTTGTTACATCAACTGTTGCACCGAGGAAATAGAACATTGTTAATTTTTCTAAACTTGTTTTAAAGTCTGAGTTTGTTCGGAGGCCAAAATTTCTTCACCTTGATAGTATTCTGGCAACAAATCTTGAGATTCTACTTTGCCGAGGGCTGTTTCAATTCCGGCCGTGGTTTCGGTACAACTCGAACCGGTGGCGTTGAGGACGGTTTCGGTAATTTTGCCGTCTTTGCCGATGCGGTATTCTATTTGGCGGTACTCTGCCATAGTTCCTCTTGGTTTAATTTTTGACGGTTGACTTTTGACTGTTGAGTTATATTATAGATTCTGTTTACCAATTATTCAAATGAATTTTTGTAGCGACAATGCAACCGGGGTTTCGCCGGAAATTATGGCAGCGATTGCAGCGGCTAATTGCGGTGCAGTTATGTCCTATGGAGATGATGAATATACACAGCGTTTGCAAGTTAAATTTTCGGATTTGTTCGAGACATCGGTGACAGTTTTTCCTGTAGCAACCGGTTCTGCTGCTAACGCTTTAGCCCTAGCAGTGATGACTCCTCCTTACGGGGCTGTTTACTGTCACGCCCAATCTCATATTAATCTAGATGAATGCGGCGCACCCGAGTTTTTTACCGGCGGTGCTAAGTTAGTCACTGTAACAGGAAATGATGCTAAGATAAACGCAGAGAATTTAGGTGAAATAGTCGATCGGGCTGGTGCAGGAGTCGTCCACCACGTACAGCCCGCCGCCGTCAGCATCACACAAGCCACCGAAGCAGGCACTGTCTACAATCCAGCCGAAATTGCCGAGATTTCCGAAGTTGTGCGTCGCCACAATTTGCACCTGCACATGGACGGAGCTCGCTTTGCTAATGCTGTTGCTAGCTTGGGCTGTGCGCCTGCGGATATCACTTGGCGCGCAGGTGTCGATATCCTCTCATTTGGAGCAACCAAAAACGGCGCGATGGCTGCGGAAGCTGTGGTATTTTTCAATCAAGAATTAGCAAAGACTTTCCCATTTTATCGCAAGCGCAGCGGGCATCTGTTCTCAAAGATGCGGTTTTTGTCGGCGCAGTTGGAAGCATATATAACGAATGATTTGTGGTTGACAAATGCGGCTCATGCAAATAATATGGCGGCTAAATTAGCCGAAGGTTTGGCCGGAGTTGAGAAAGTCAAGTTTTGCCATCCCGTTGAAGCTAACGAGATTTTTGTGCAGATTCCTGAATCATTGATTGCAGCAGCTTTGAATCAGGGTTTTCAGTTTTATCGGTGGGATAAATCTACTGTCAGATTGGTAACAGCCTTTAATACTAAAGAAGCAGATATTGACGCTTTCGTGGATTTTTGCAAGAGCGAGCTTTCCCATAATATTTAAAACGGTTCGTAGTGAGGACTTCAGTCCTTCTAAAATCTAAGGACTAAAGTCCTCACTACGAACCTACAGTTTAATCGATTCAGGAATAGGTTCTGCAACAGCGGCTAATTCCGGTTCCTCTGCTTCAAGATGCGATTCCAAATATTTAAAACGGTTCGTAGTGAGGACTTCAGTCCTTCTAAAAATCTAAGGACTAAAGTCCTCACTACGAACCTACATTTTAATCGATTCAGGAATAGGTTCTGCAACAGCGACTAATTCCGGTTCCTCTGCTTCAAGATGCGATTCCAAATATTTAAAACGGTTCGTAGTGAGGACTTCAGTCCTTCTAAAAATCTAAGGACTAAAGTCCTCACTACGAACCTACAGTTTAATCGATTCAGGAATAGGTTCTGCAACAGCGGCTAATTCCGGTTCCTCTGCTTCTAGATGCGATTCCAAAAGCGCCAGATTTCTCATGTTTGACTTATAAAAAGCATCAAAGATATCTCCAACTAAAGGCACTGAACCGATAACAGCTTCCAGACTGATATTATAAATCATTTTGCCTAGAGTTTTGCGGGGAATATTGAATTGAGTTGCCAAATAAATTAGGTAGGCAGAAAACGCAGTATCTACTATATCACCAGCACCTGGAACTAAACCGATAATCGGATCTAAACCAATGCGAAGTTTAGTACCGGGGATGCCAATGGCGGTATCCATCAGGCGGCTGAGTTTGCGGATGCGGTTGAGAGTGGCAAGACGCTCTATTTTGTTCATATTATTATTCTTAGGCTAACTACAAAAAGCGACATCAGTCCGAAGACAGAAAAAAGCATCCCTCTGACAAACAGGTTCGTAGTCATGACTTTAGTCCTTTCTAAATGACAGAGGACTTTAGTCCTAGCTACAAACTCGATCGTGTTTTTATCAAACATGATATAATCCGTAATTGGGAATTGGCAAGCAAGCAGACAGCACTAGACAAGATTGCATAAATCTTTGATGAATACAGGAACCGCAGATGAAAAGCAGATGAACACAGATAAACGCAGATAGTTTCCAGATAATTTGTGAATGAATGCAAGATGTCTACTAAACTCAACTATAGTTAATATCCTTAATTCCCCATTCGTGCATCGCATCAATAATCGGTTTGAGACTTTCGCCCAAAGGCGTTAGCGAATATTCAACTTTCGGCGGAACTTGCAGGTAAATTTCCCGATGCACAATCCCGTCTGACTCCATCTCCCGCAACTGCTGCGTCAGCATCTTCTGAGTAATGCCGTTGACAGCTCGTTGGAGCTCGTTAAAACGCTTCACTCCTTGAAACAACTCCCGGAGAATCAAGACTTTCCAGCGCCCGCCAATCACCTCTAAAGTTCTCTCTACTGGGCAATTTGCCCGATCGACCTTTACGTCTTTAACTTGCATAGTATCCTTTTGGTAACTACCGCACTTTTTAGTGCGTACTTCCCATAATAGCTTGACTCGGTTTAAAGTAGAAGTATCTCAGAAACACCCGATAAATTTCACTGAGGATTGAGAAAATGATTACCGTCAGAAAAAGTGCAGCAAGAGGACACGCAAAGATTAGTTGGCTGGACAGTTACCACACATTTTCATTTGCCGATTACTACGATTCAAACTATATGAATTTTCGCTCTTTGCGGGTAATCAACGAGGATGTCATTAGCCCCGGCAAAGGTTTCGGCACTCACGGGCACATCGATATGGAAATTATTACCTACGTGCTGGAAGGAGCATTAGAACATAAAGACAGTTTGGGTACCGGCGCAGCGATCAAACCAGGCGAAGTGCAGCGGATGAGTGCAGGTACGGGCATCCAACACAGCGAGTTCAATCACTCGCAAACTGAGCCTGTTCATTTGCTACAAATCTGGCTGTTACCAGATACAAATGGATTGCCACCGAGTTACGAACAGCGGGAGTTTCCTCTAGCAGAAAGGCGCGGACAACTGCGGTTGGTGGCGGCGCATGATGCGAGAGATGGTGCGGTGAAAGTGCATCAAGATGTCGATTTATATGCGGCGGTTTTGGATAAAAGCTCGCGGGTTTCTCATGCTTTGCAGCCAAATCGTCATGCTTGGGTGCAAGTTGCTCGCGGCTCTATTTTGCTCAACGGTTTGACTTTAGAAAAAGGTGACGGTGCAGCGGTTAGCGATGAGGCTGAATTGGCGATTGAAGCGGCGGAAGATGCGGAATTTTTGCTGTTTGATTTAGCATGAGATTATCGCCTGGTGGTGCGTCAGTCCGAAGTTGAGAGACTTGTTTGAAATTGCAGAAACTGACGCACCACCAGGCGGCAAGGTGCGTCAGTTTGTAAACTCTCAATTATGCACAAAAACTCTAGCTGACGCACCCTACTAACTGAAACCTGCTCTATCAGCTGACGCACCCTACTAACTAAACAGTTGTAGGGTGCGTCAGTCCGAAGTTGAGAGACTTGTTTGAAATCGCAGAAACTGACGCACCACCTAGCTGTAAGGTGCGTCAGTTTGTAAACTCTCAATTATCCACTAAAAACTCTAGCTGACGCACCCTACTAACTAAACAGTTGTAGGGTGCGTCAGTCCGAAGTTGAGAGACTTGTTTGAAATCGCAGAAACTGACGCACCACCTAGCTGTAAGGTGCGTCAGTTATTATACTCTAAATTATGCAAAAAAAACCTAGCTGACGCACCCTACCTAATTGATTGTAAGTAATTTATGTCTATTTGGCATCAAGAATTAAGGGAAATATTCTTTTTAGGGCGTCCCCCTTTCTTGCCATTTTTCCGTGCTGCTGCCGATTTAGCGCTGGAAGTTGCTTCTCCTCCCTTTCTGCCTAATTCAGCCATCCAATATTTTGTCCCAAAAATACCTGCGACAAGTTCAGGAATGCCAAAATCAACATCTAGACTTTCCCAGTGTACGCTGTTACCTGAAGGCGGTAGCCAAACATCAGCAAGTTGTTCTGGTGAAGCGCTTTCTAAGCCTTGTGCAAGCCGCGGAGGAAAACAGAAAATAGCACCGTTTTTGAGTTTAATAACAATTAAATCTTCCGACTGATTGTACTGCACGGATTCGGCACGCGGCTCTGTAGCCTCAGCGGTTTTCCATGCTTGCTTGGCTTGGGCTATTTGATCTCGGAGATTTTCCTCAGTTAACTCTTTGTCCCAGTTTTTAGATAACATTATAAGTCAAGTTGTAGGGTGCGTCAGCCGAAGTTGAGAGATTTGTTTGAAATCGCAGAAACTGACGCACCACATAGCTGCAAGGTGCGTCAGTTATTCAACTCTTAATTATCCACTAAAAACTCTAGCTGACGCACCCTACTAACTGACGCACCACAAGGCTGCAAGGTGCGTCAGTTATTCAACTCTCAATTATTCACAAAAAACTCTAGCTGACGCACCCTACTAATTCATTTGGTGTGGAAATATGCCACAAACCGGAAAACTTGTCCGTCCGTTGATAGGTGGGTATGTTAAATTGACACAATAATGAACTACAACAGAACAATTCCGGCTATTTTGAGTGCTACGATCGCCCTAAGCTCGATCGCACTCATCCCACTCACATCACCTCAAATCGCCCTCGCCTTAACCGCCGACGCAGTTAAAACCGTCGCCAAACAAATCACCGTCCGCATCCAGGGGCCAAAAGGCGGTTCGGGAGTAATTTTAGAGAAACAAGGTAGCACCTACTATATACTCACCAACTGGCACGTAGTCGATAAAGCCGGCGATTACGAGGTTATAACTCCCGACGGCAAAGCTCACTCTGTATCATATAGCCTCGTGCGCCGAGTCCCCGGAGTGGACTTAGCTGTCGTCCCCTTCAGCAGCCCTGAAAGCTACCGCCTCGCTGAATTGGCAAATTCCGCCGCCACTCGCGGAAATAAGGCTTATGTGGCTGGCTGGCCGATATCCGGCGGTTCGCTGCAACAACCGATTTTCATCGCTACCGAAGGTCAACTTACCGGCCGCCAAACTCCTTGGAACGGTTATACATTGGTCTACAATAACTTAGTGAGAGCGGGGATGAGTGGCGGGCCTGTACTCGACGATGCGGGGCGAGTTGTCGCAATTAACGGTATTGTTAGGTTAGAGGAGAATTCTGATAAAATTGTGGCGGCGGGAATAGAAATTAATACTTTCATGAAATGGCGATCGACTATTTCGTTGCCAGTAGTCCCCCAATCTCCCACAGCCGGAAACCCGAAAACTCCCGCGAACAATGTGCCTCGGAAGCCCGGAAGTGCGATCGCCTTTGCAGCCACAAATACCCTGAAAGGGCCTTCAGAATTTATCAGTTCTCTTACCCTATCTTCCGCTTATTTTACTACAGGAAACAGCAACGGCACAATCTCAGTTTGGAATTTTCCCGGCGGGCAATTAAAAACTACACTGCAAGGACACGCCGAAGCTGTTAATGCCCTGGCTGCGAGTGCGGACGGTAAAGTGTTAGCTAGTGGCAGCGACGACAAAACGGTAAAAATTTGGAATTTAGAAACAGGCGCGGTTGTCCGCACTTTGAGCGGGCATTCCGGTGCTGTTTCGAGTGTTGCCGTCAGTCCCGACGGTCAATTTGTCGCGAGCGGCAGTTGGGACAAAACAATTAAGATTTGGAACGCAAAAACCGGGGAATTGCTGCGGACTTTAACCGGGCACTCTGGATTAGTCAGCGCTCTGACAATCAGTCCCAACAGTAAAACCTTAGCTAGCGGCAGCAAAGATGCTTCAATCAGATTGTGGAATCTAGCGACAGGTGCAGCAATTCGCACGATTAGCGACAATAACTTGTCTGTTTTATCCCTAGCCTTTACTCCCGATGGCAAAACTTTAGTTTCGGGCAATGGCAAAGCCACTATCGGCTTGTGGAATGTCGGAAACGGGCAGTTAATTCGCCGTTTGAGCGGACATACTGATGGGGTTTGGTCGCTGGCAATCAGCCGGGATGGCAGTATACTGGTTACTGGGAGTTGGGATAAGAGCGTGAAACTGTGGGATGTGCGATCGGGCGAATTGAGAGGTAATTTGAGCGGACACTCTGGCTATGTTACTGCTGTGGGAATCAGCCCTGATACTAAGACGATTGTGAGTGCTGGTTGGTTGGGGGAAATTAAGATTTGGAAAAGGAGTTAAGATTTTTTAACCGCAGAGGGTGTAGAAGGCGCAGATGAGGATAAAAATAGTCTTTGCTGTTAATTTATTTGGCACTTTCAAAGGCATTTTTCTAAATAATTGCCCTTGACTAATGACTAATGCGATCGTTTTTGGTCGCCCTTGCCGCGCAAATATTCTGCTAAAAACGCCAATCCACCCGAACCGACTATCAACAACACGCTGAGAGCATTAATATCCGGTTTTACACCAGTCCGAATCCGGCTAAAAATTTCCATCGGCAGAGTTGTCGTCCCGCTACCTGCGGTAAAACTCGCAATCAAAAAATCATCCATGCTGAGGACAAAAGATAGCAAACAACCCGAAACAATTCCAGGTATTAATTGAGGTAGCAAAACCTGAATAAAAGCTTCAACAGGCGTTGCACCCAAATCCAAGGCAGCTTCTTCTAAATACGGGTTTAAATCTGCCAATCTAGTAGAAACAGCCAAGGCGATGTAAGCCAGACAAAACACAACGTGGGCGGCCACAATTGTCCACAAACTCAGAGGAATAGCCAGTGCTGCTAAAAATACCAGAGTCGCCACCGCGCTGGCAATATCTGGAATAATAATCGGTAAGTAAGAAACTCCCTGATATAAACTTTTGCCGGGAAAGCGGTAGCGAGCTAAACCAACGGCCATCAAAGTGCCGAGTACCGCCGAGATTGCAACTGCACAAACAGCAACTGTTAAACTGTTTCTCAGGGCTATTAAAATCCGTGTATCGCTAAATAATTTAACGTACCAATCTAAAGTAAATCCTTCCCAGCCAGCGCTAAAACGCGATTTGTTAAAGCTGTAAAAGGTGAGTACAAAAATGGGCAGGTACATATAAAAAAACATCGAAACAGTAAATATTGCCTGCCAAGAAATCTTAAATTTAGGTTTTAAGTACATATCGGGTTGTATTTCCTCCTGTGGATTGTCGGCGGTATTTTCCATATCTCGTTAATCGGGAATTGGTAATTGGTAATTGGGCATTGGGCATTGGGCATTGGGCATTGGGCATTGGGCATCTGGGAATTGGGCATTGGGCATTGGGCATTGGCCAAACAGGGCATCTGGGAATTGATTGTTTGTAGTTGTTATTTGTTATTGTTGATTTGCGAACTATATCAATAACCATTAACTAGCAACCACAAATCAATGACTCATGACTAATGACTCATGACTCATGACTCATGACTCATGACTAATGACTAATGACTCATGACTCATGACTAATGACTCATGACTAATGACTTCTTTCTTAAACTGCATTTCGATCGCCATATTTGAGTAAAAGTGCAATTCCGATACTCACTGCAAAAATTAATACCATACTCAGAGCCGATCCCAGCCCCCAATTTTGAGTTGCCCCCAAAAACTGATTGTAAATTAAACGAGCCGCCGTCATGCTGGAAGCTCCACCGAGCAATTCGGGATCGACAAAATCGCCCAAACAGCTAATAAATACTAGCAAAGAACCTGCCGCAATCCCCGGCATTGTCTGCGGTACTGTGACTTTCCAGAAAGTTTCTACCGGATTCGCGCCCAAATCCTGAGACGCTTCTAGCAATCTGCGATCGAGCTTTTCCAAGGAAGCGTAGAGAATGGTTACGATATAGGGCAAATAGCTGTAAGCCATGCCGATGAGAACGGCGGAACTTTGATTTAACAATTCTAGAGGAGGGATGCCCAAAAGCCCCAGGAGCGAGTTGAGAACGCCCGTAGGACGGAGAATTGTAATCCAAGCATACGATCGCAACAGCGAAGAAGTCCACAGCGGCAACACAAAGCCCAACAACGTTAAATTCCGCCACTTGGGCGAGACATTCAGCGCTATCCAGTAAGCGACGGGAAATCCCAACAGTAAACACAGAATAGTCGTTCCCGTGGCAAAAAAGAGCGATCGACCCATCACCTGCAAATTCAGCGGCTCAAACACTCGCAGGTAGTTGCCGATTCCCGAAGGATTCACCAAATCTCCCGGCTTAATATTTGGTACCAAACTAAGCTGAAAAATCACCAAAGTTGGTATTACTAATAATAAAATCAGGAACAAGCCAGAAGGGCCGAGCAATGCCAGTGGCCCTGTCCACTTTGACAGCGGGGAAACAGTTTCTGGCTTCGAGGGAGAATTGGGAGGAATCGGAGGGGGAGCTTTGGTGGAAACAGCCATAAATCAATTTTTTTGAGTTTTTAACCGCTGATGAACGCAGATTAACGCGGATATAATACAGATAGATTGGCGATCGACTATGGGGGCAGGTTGATGTGAAAATTGACTAAAAGTCAGAAATTGCGAGTAAAATCCGCCCTACAGGTGACTCAGCCACTGGTTAACTTCGTCCAATAGCGATCGTACACGTCGATGAATTTCCCTACCGGAGCCACACCTTCGCAATTTTTCAAAATAGCTTCCGAGGGGAAAAGAATTGGATTTTCTCTAACTTCCGGCGACAATAAACTAAAAGCATCTTCCGAAGGAGTTGAAAAACTCAACCGCTCTACTAAAGAAGCAGCAACATCTGGTTGCAACATAAAGTTAATCCATTTATAAGCTGCTTCGGGATTCGGAGCACCTTTAGGAATTACTAAAGTGTCAGTCCATAGGGAAGAACCGCTGCTTGGCACAACGTAGCGCAATTTGTCATTATCTGGAATTACTTCGTTGGCATCAGAAGAGTAGCACATGGCTAGTTTCAAATCACCCGTCAGCATTTGCGGCCGCCAAGCGTCTGTCGTAAAAGATGCGATCGACGGTTTTAACTCTACCAACTTTTCGTAAGCTTTTTTGACTTGCTCTGGGTTCGTAGAATTCAGAGAATAGCCCAGCATCCGCAATGCAGCGCCCATGACTTCTCGAACATCACTGGCCAGCGTCATTCGCCTTGCTAACTCTTTTTTGTGTTCCCACAAATAGCTCCAATCTTCAGGAGATTCTTTGAGTTGTTCGCTGTTGTAAATTAGGCCTGTGGTTCCCCAAGCCAAAGCTACGCTGTAGCGGTTTCCTGGGTCATAGACAGGGTTTTGGAACTGCTTTTTTAGCCGATCGAGTCCGCCTAAAATCGAGTGGTCTAATGGAGTCAACAGCCCCAGTTCCGTCATCTGAACCACCATGTAGTCAGACGGGTAAATGATGCTGTAGGCGCGGCCGCCGCCGGCTTGAACTCTCGCCAGCATCTCTTCATTAGAGCTAAATACGTCAGCGACTACGCGAATGCCCGTTTTTTCAGCAAAGCGATCGAGCAAAGCTTTATCAGTATAGCCAGCCCAAGTATAGATAAAAAGTTGGTCAGCAGCACCTTTGACAGGAGGAGCAGATTGCACATCTGCAAGCCGCCAGCCGCAACTGGAAAGAGCTAACCCCGAAATTGTCGCCGCCGAATTTTTAAGGAACTGACGGCGTGTAGAATTAGCCGGGAAAATCCTGGAAATTGGTAGATTTGTCGGAGGCACAGTTTGATTTTAGATTTTAGATTTTAGATTTTAGATTGGGGAATTGGGAAATTGGGAATTGGTAACAGAAAAAGGTTAAATTATTTTTCTTCCTTCTTCCCTCTTCCTTCTTCCTTCTTCCTTCTTCCTTCTTCCTTCTTCCTTGGTAATTATGCTCGATCGCCCAAAGCGAGACAATCAGTAGTCCCCCAGTAAGCATAAATCGGCGTGTTCGGATCTGGGAAAGAGCCGCCCGTATTTGGTTGGCGCACCGTAATTTTATCGCCCGAGGCCAACTCAACCACGTAATGAACGTGGGTGCCCATGTACATGATATTTTTGAGTCGCCCTTCAAAACAGTTCACCGACAATTCCGGCTGGTAGAGATTCAAATATACTTTTTCAGGCCGGACGCTGACGACCACAGAGTCACCGTTGACACCACTCCACATATCCGACTGCTGAACGATTATTTTCAGATTGGCTGATGTGCGAACTGTGATCGTCGATCGGTCGATCGACTCCACCGTACCAGAAAACAAATTCGTATCCCCAATAAAATCCGCCACAAAAGCCGTCTGCGGACACTCATAAATTTCTTCCGGCGAACCAATTTGCTCGATCCTGCCCTCGTGCATCACCGCAATCCGGTTAGAAAGACTCATCGCCTCTTCTTGATCGTGAGTCACCATCACAAAAGTCAAACCCAACTCTTGATGCAAATTCGACAATTCCAACTGCATCTGCTTCCGCAACTTCAAATCCAGAGCACCCAGAGGTTCGTCCAACAACAGAACCGCCGGTCGATTTACCAGAGCTCTCGCCAAAGCCACCCGCTGCTGCTGGCCGCCCGACATTTGACCCGGAAACCGATTGGCGAAAGATTCCATTTTCACCAATTGCAAAGCTTCCCGTACCCGTTCTTCAACTTCCGATTTTCCCAGCTTTTTAATCCGCAATCCAAAAGCGATATTGTCCCAGACATTCATGTGTCCGAACAGAGCGTAGCTTTGAAACACAGTATTTACCGGGCGGCGGTAAGCTGGAGTATTGGTCATCGACTGACCACGAATCATCAATTCGCCCGCCGAGGGAGTCTCGAAACCAGCGATTAAACGCAGCGTGGTTGTCTTACCGCAGCCACTGGGCCCGAGAATGCTAAAAAATTCTCCTTGACGAATGCTGAGGTCAACTCCGCGGACTGCGGTTTCGCCGTTAAATACCTTAAAGACCTTGCGGAGTTCAACGTCAAGCGCTGTATCCGTTGCTGTCGTACCTTGGTTTAGTGCTGTCTGAAACATATTCGCCCTTTCCTGGGGTGTTAATGCACGCTGCTTGAATACAGTTTAACTTTAGACTTTTCTGTATTTTAGGCGAGGAATGTTAGGAAGTAACCGGTTTTAGGATTTGTTCTTTAAATTCTATCTCAGGTTGCTCCGGAGCCCTACCGAATGTCTTGCGTCCTGCACCAAATTCGATCGACCCAGCATCTATTCATTCTCAGGACTTGGCGTGGGAGAAGGTGTTGGCGGTTTTTCTGGTTTGGGCGCTTCTGCTTTTTTCCACTCAGACAAAGGCCGCTGGACGGCATTTTTAAAGTCAAAAGGCACTAGCAGCACCGGCAAAGTTTCCGCTGAATTTTGAGGTGGCGCTTCCGGCGGATTGGCTCTAGCGTACAAGAAGCGACCGGTAATGTCTGTTTTGCCTAAAACTAAACGATGAGTTTCCTGGTTGTCCAGCTTGACTGTGACTGTGGCTTGCGGTTGGTCTAGACCAAATTCTGGGAGTTTAGCCGCGGTAATATTAATCGTGCGATCGCTCTTTCCTGTTGCCAGCCTATCTAGCAAAAAATCCACCGATGCCTGATTTGCGTGTGCTTGCACCGGTAATTTCATTTCCCAGCTAGACTTACCTCCTTTTATGGCATAAACTCGCTCAAAAGTCAAGATTATTTCGGGAGTTTTCACTGTAAAGAATTGTACGCGATCGGACTTAAAAGTAAAAATTTTATGTTTTTCATCCTTAGCCGCTTCCTGTTTCGGGGACACTTGCATCTCGTACAAAGAAACTAACCCAATCATGCTCAGGGCGACGCCTATCAATATGAATGTATTTTTCTGCAATTTCATCATAACTGGTCATTGGTCATTAATCATTGGTCATTAGTCATTGGTCAAAAGTCATTGGTCATTGGTCAAAAGTCATTGGTCATTGGTCATTGGTCATTGGTCAAAAGTCATTGGTCATTGGTCATTGGTCATTAGTCATTGGTCATTAGTCATTGGTCATTGGTCATTAGTCATTAGTCATTAGTCCGCCAACTGTCAACAGCCAACAGTCAACAGTCAACAGCCAACAGTCAACAGCCAACAGTCAACAGCCAACTGTCAACAGCCAACTGTCAACTGACAACTGACAACAGTCAACTATCGTCTCTTCCACCAAAGAGCACCGCCAATTCCCACTCCGAGTAAAGGCCAAATTATCCAACCTAAAACCAGTAACAATCCTTGGTTAACAGTCATGTTAATACGGCGGTTAGTAGCTTTTTTCGGGCTGATAGAAAAGCTTTGTTGGTCTGGTTTGCTCAACCAACTGACCGAGTTGAGAAACACATCGCTATTGAGTTGTTGGTCAAACCAACCGTTAGTCACAAATTGAGATGTACCAATTACTACCATGCGCGATGTTTTTCTAGGAGTTGAAGGAACAGAAGGAGTTGTGGTTGGACTGGGAGATGCTGTGGATGTTGGGGTTGGCGTTGGTGTTGGGGAACTTTCGGGAGATGCTGTGGATGTTGGGGTTGGTGTTGGTGTGGGCGAGCTTTCGGGAGATGCTGTGGGAGATGTTGTTGGTGTTGGTGTTGGAGAACTTTCGGGAGATACAGGAGGCGTCGCTTCTTGGGAGACAATTACCGAATAGCTAATTGGGGAAGCTACGGGCGAGGTTGTTGGTGATGGCGAAGTTATTGGCGAGGTTGTTGGTGATGGCGAAGTTGTCGGCGATGGCGAAGTTGTCGGCGAGGTTGTTGGTTTCGGCGAGGTTGTTGGTGATGGCGAAGGTTTCGGCGATGGCGAAGTTGTCGGCGAAGTTGTTGGTGATGGCGAAGTTGTCGGCGATGGCGAAGTTGTCGGCGAGGTTGTTGGTAATGGCGAAGGTTTCGGCGAAGTTGTCGGCGATGGCGAAGTTGTCGGCGATGGCGAAGTTGTCGGTGATGGCGTGACTGGTGTTGGTGATGGCGAAGTTGTCGGTGATGGAGAAGTTGTCGGTGATGGCGAAGTTGTTGGTGATGGCGAAGTTGTTGGTGATGGTAAGGGTGAGGGGTTTAAGGGAGTGCTGTCAGAAGCCGATCGCACCAGAGCCACACCTAATAATAACGGGCCTTGTCGATCGGTCTTCGGATCGAACTCCAATTTCTTCGTCGTCAAATCGCTTTCCGCCCAACTTTCCTGACTCGTCCACAGCAGCGGTTTTTCCTCTATCCCGACTATTGGCGAGGTTTCCAAAGCACGCGCAAACGGGTAGAAAGAAATGCCGTTACCGAAACTTTGACTAATCGGATGTTCGCCGTAACGCCTGACTGTGGGAACCGTCGGGCCCAGGCCGAATCTTTGACCCGCACCGGAAGCATCGATAGCCAAACGGCTGTCTAATTTGACGCCCCATTCTTGCAGAAATTTGTCCAATCCGGTATTTATTGCCGGGTCTACCATTAAGAATAAACTGCCGCCGCGATCGAGATAAGCTTTTAGTGCTTTAATTTCTGTATCGGTAAACGGTTTTTCTAGGCCAGGGATGATTAAAGCATCTGCATCTTCCGGAACTTCTTTCCGTTCGGTGAAATTCAGCGTTTGGGCGTTGTAGTATTTATCTTTCAGAGCTTTTTCAGCTTGCTGGATGCCGCCTTGACCTTCTTTTAGCGGGCGCGCACCTTTCCCTTGCAAAAAGTAAACTGTAGGATTGCGAGTGCTGAGAATTTCTTCTAAGCCATTGGTAAGTTTGATCTCTGAAAGACCTTGATTCGGGTCGCTACCAAAAGCAGTGCCGCCTTTTTGCAGGACTTGTTTTTTGTCACCGGATTGCAGGTAGACTTCTCCGATGGTGGTAATGCTAAATTCCCGGGCTTTTCCCGGTTGGGATTGCGGGTCTACAAACTCGTATTGAAATTTTTCCCCTCCCTCGCGTTTGTAAGTTTGCAGCAATTCTTTAGTTTGGGGATTTTGGATGGGGTCAAACACCCAAACTTTGACTGTTTGTTGCAGGTTCCGCAGTATTTGTTGAGTCTGGGGGGCGAGGCTAAATTGTTGGCTTTCGGTTAAGTCGATGCGGACGGGATAGCGAAAGGCTATGAAGTTAATTACCCCGAGTATGACTAAGACGGCGATGGTAGCAATCAGGGCGTTGGTACTCGCTTGGGTGGAACGCCGCCCCCAAAAGCCTTGTTCGTAAGTCAAAGATAGCAGCCAAAGTGCGATCGTCACTATTCCGGCAATAACTAGACCCACTGTCAGGGGTTCCCATGCTCCAGATACCTGCGCTGCTGTTATCCCCGCTGCTGTTAGCACCGGGCCCAGCCAAAAAATATACTTCCAATTTGTTTTGCTAATTTTCATAATCTAAATATTGTGTCACCTAATTTCGCTGCGAAAATGTTATTTTATATTGCCTGAGACTCCAACCATGCTGTTAAATCTGACTGCTCGTTAAAATCCAGGATGGCCTCTTCCAGGTCTTCTAATTTCTGTAACCCTAATTGACGGATGCAGTTTTCAGTTTCCGGTTCTATTGTGCCTAAACGTCGCACTATTTGACGCAATATTAACGACAGGTGAGCAGTTTTTGTTTCCTGTTCTCTTGCTAAATCTATGGCAATCTGCTGGTCTTGCATCCAGTCTTCTTGATTTTGCAATTCGTTTAATTGTTGCTGAGTAAAATTTTCCTGGCTAGCCATTTGAAAAGCTTTTTCAATTTCTGGAAATACCCTCAGTGTTTCTGGTATTGTGTCGATATTGCTGGTATTTTTGAGGAAGTAAATCCATCGGTCTGCGGTTGTTTCTAATGCTGCTAAGTCTTTTTGAAATTTAGGGAGTTCGACAAAAACTAACTCTATTTCTGTATCGGGACAATCAATTTTTGGATCTTTTTCTTTGAAAACAAACCTAGTTGTGCATTCCCGCTGATTTTCAAACATTTCAAAATCGGCAATCTTCAAGGAGATTACTGTTTTTAATCTCTCATAGCGTTCTTCCCTAGTTAACTGAAGGCTGTAGGTTTTGGCAGCGTTGTACAAAACTCTTTTCTCGAAAGAAGGCACGTTGAGCAGTTGGATTTCAATGAGAGCGATTCTGTCGCCGTTGATTGTGGCTTTGACATCTAGGCGTGTTTCTGGGACTCCCAAAGTTTGATTTGTCGGTTGCGAGTCGATTATTTCTAAGTCTTGAATGACTGGCTGTGCTTCATAAAGAATGGCGTTTAAAAAATTAATCAGGATGTCTTTGCTGTCGCTACAACAGAAGATTTTTTTGAAAGCCAAGTCGTTTTTAGGATTTATAAATCTCATTGTTTGAGGTGCTTTAGAGAATGATTCGCATGAATTGGTAATGGGTAGTGAGTAATTGCTAATATGGCGTTAGTAATTCTCCCCCTCTCTGTCTCCCGAGTCGGAGCCCTTGGCTGTTTAAGAACGCTGATATCGCAAGGCGTCGATGGATTGGGCCGTGAGAAATACTCCTAAAACTATGTAACTGAAAAACATAACCAAGCTGCTGCTATCGAAGACTCCCTTGACAAGATTGGTGTAATGTGTTAAGAGCGAAAGCTGTCCTAATGCCGAGCCGAAGGGGCCGCCGATAGTGAGGGCGACGACATCGATCGCCCACAGAAATAATACTAGAGCAAAGGTGAGGATGGCTGATAAAATTGTGCTTTCTGTGAGCGAGGAAATAAACATTCCCAGGGACAATACTGCTGCTGCTAGGAGGATGAGGCCGCCGTGTCCTAGCAGGAGGACGGCGGGGGGTACGGGTGGGGTTGAGGCGCTGAGGGCGATCGCCTCGCACAATAGCAAGGGCATTAACATTGTGGTATAAAATGTTAAAACGCCGAGGAGTTTGCCGGTAGCAACTGCCCAGTTTGTTAAGGGGGATGTGGCTAAAAGCTCTAAGGTTCCCCGCTTGCGTTCTTCTGCATAAAGTCCCATTGAGAGTGCCGGCAATACGAACAGTGAAAGAGAACCCATGAGCCGCAGAAACATTTGCAGAAATTCGTAGGCTACATCAATGGGAGGCTCGGTAATTCCGGCTTGGTCTCGCTGACCTATTTGGGCAATTAACCCACCGTCGCCGAGCAGAATTGCTATTAAAAAAAATCCGGTAATCAGCCAAAAGACGGTGGCGATGGCATAGGCTAACGGCGATGCAAAATAGCTTTGCAGTTCCTTGCGGTAAATGGCGACAATATTACTAATCATGACTAACATTTAGAAATGGGGAATGGGTGATTGGTCATTGCTAATTGGTTGATTCTGAGTCGCCTGGTTGTGTTGTTGGCCTGTCGTCGTTTTCCTGTTGCTGTATTTCTCTTGGTATTTGTCGTTTTCTGTTAACAGGTGGTTGTTCTGGTTGAGAATCGCTGCTGGGTTCTGGCTTTTTCTTGAGTTGCCGATTTTTGACTGTACGTTGTGATTTGGGTGGAGAATCTTCGCTTGACTCTACGGTTTTTACTTGTGGTTGCGATTTTGGTTGAGAATCTTCGATCGCCGAAGGCGCACCTACAATGGTTTCAGGGACAGTCTGATCAACTTGCAGATTTTCGAGGGTAACAGGTTCTGAGTCGCTATGTGCATCTAAAATCGGTTCCGGTACAGTTTTAGTAACTTGTAGATTTTCGACGGTAACAGGTTCTGAGTCCCTAGGCGCATCTAAAATCGGTTCCGGTACGGTTTTAGCAACTGGTAGATTTTCGAGGGTAACAGGTTCTGAGTCGCTAGGCGCATCTAAAATCGGTTCAGGTACGGTTTGAGCAACTGGCAGATTTTCGACGGTAACAGGTTCTGAGTCGCTATGTGCGATCGCCTCTGGCGCATCTACAATCAGTTCAGGTGGAGAATGTTCGCTCGACTCTTGTCTTTCAACAACTTCTTCCAGAAAATCTGCAACTGATTGTAGTTCAGGTTCTAAATCGCTGATTACCTCTGGCGTTTCCGCTGCTTCTGATTCTGGCTGCGCGCCATGCGAAATCGACTCTACAGTTTCTACAACTGGCTCAAATTCCGGCTGCGCGCCATGCGAAATCGACTCTACAGTTTCTACAACTGGCTCAAATTCCGGCTGCGCGCCATGCGAAATCGACTCTACAATTTCTACAACTGGCTCAAATTCCGGCTGCGCGCCATGCGAAATCGACTCTACAGTTTCTACAACTGGCTCGGATTCCGGCTGCGCGCCATGTTCGATCAACTCTACAATTTCTACAACTGGCTCAAATTCCGGCTGCGCGCCATGCGAAATCGACTCTACAGTTTCTACAACTGGCTCGGATTCCGGCTCAGAATGTTCGATCGACTCTAAAGTTTCTGCAACTGGCTCGGATTCCGGCTCGCGATGTTCGATCGACTCTACAGTTTCTGCAACTGGCTCAAATTCCGGCTCGCGATGTTCGATCGACTCTACAATTTCTACAACTGGCTCAAATTCCGGCTCGCGATGTTCGATCGACTCTAAAGTTTCTGCAACTGGCTCAAATTCCGGCTCGCGATGTTCGCTCGACTCTACAGTTTCTGCAACGGGCTCAAATTCCGGCTGCGCGCCATGCGAAATCGACTCTACAATTTCTGCAACGGGCTCGGATTCCGGCTCATGATGCGAAATCGACTCTACAATTTCTGCAACTGGCTCGGATTCCGGCTCATGATGCGAAATCGACTCTAAAGTTTCTGCAACTGGCTCGGATTGCGGCTCAAAATGTTCGATCGACTCTACAGTTTCTACAACTGGCGGCGATGCTGAGTGAGAATCATAGGGAGATTCTTGCCTATCTGAAACTTGCAGGTTGTCCGCAAGAGTTGGCGATTCGGATTGATGAGAATCGGCGATCGCATCTACGGAATTTGCAGCCAGTAGATTTTGAGCCACCTCAGGCTCGGTCTCAATTAAAACATCTCCCGGTTTCTTTTCGGCTGTGGTCGTCAGCTTCAAAAACACATCTTCCAAAGTAGCTCGATTGCGACGCATTTCGCAGAGTCCGAACCCAGAAGCGATAATAGTGCTGGAAATTTCTCGTCCCGGTTCTGATTCCGAGTCGCACAAGGCGCGCAGGCGGTAGCGGCTGGCTAAAAATTGTTGGCTTGGAATTAATTCGACCGATCGAACTCCCGGCACATTTTCCAGAGAAGGCAACAACAGAGTGTTGAGCAAATCCGCCTCGCCTTCGACTTCGACTTCGTAACCCGAACCGGATGCCAACTCTCCCATCAAATTTTCGGGAGTACCGGCTGCGACGATGTTACCGCGATTGATGATGGTGACGCGGTTGCAAGTCATGCTGACTTCCGGGAGAATGTGGGTCGAAAGGATGATTGTGTGTTGGCCGCCGAGGCTTTTGATCAGGTTGCGGACTTCGATGATTTGTCGCGGGTCGAGGCCGACGGTTGGTTCGTCGAGGATAATTACTGGTGGGTCGTGGACGATCGCCTGTGCAATACCGACTCGTTGTTTAAATCCTTTGGAAAGTTTGCGGATTAAAACTTTGCGTTTGTCTGCCAGCCCGCAGCGTTCGATCGCGGATGTGACTCGTCGCGCGCGATCGCCCGCTGGTACTTGCTTGATCCGCGCCACAAAAAACAGAAACCCTTCTACGCTCATTTCTGGATACAGGGGCGGGTTTTCCGGTAGATAGCCGATGCGCTGTCTCACAGCCATCGAATTTTCGTGAACGTCGAAGCCGGCGATGCGGGCGGTACCGCTGGATGCGGGCAAATATCCCGACAAAATCCGCATGGTTGTGGTTTTGCCGGCGCCGTTGGGCCCCAAAAACCCGAGAATTTCTCCTGATTCGACCGAAAAAGACACGTCCGCGATCGCTGCGGTCGAACCGTAAGTTTTGCTTAAGTGTTCTACTTCAATCATTTGTCAGAAGTCACGCAATGTGAGATTTTAGCTTTGAGATTTGATCCGCCAAACACAGGCTGGGCGCCTGTTCCACCATGTGCAGAGTGCCGTCAGTACGGGGGGCGATCGAAATGTATGGCGCAAATTTTTATTTGATTTTGTCTTCTAGTGTAGTCTGGCAAGAAACAAATCTATCATAAGTGTCGATCGTAAGAGAGAAACTGGCACCCTGTTTTGGGCTTCTGTTGTCTCGCTGCGACTTACTTTGAGATTGCTTGGGACTTTTGATAATTTTATTTAATCTCTGCTAGTGGTTTCGTTTTAAAGTTTAAAACAATCATTGTAAATTTGGTTGTTACATTCGCTCGCTTGTTGATTTCATTCTCATTTATTTGATGAATTTAGGTCGTTTGCGTGATATTATGGATTTTCATACTCTTGGCGACGTATGTAATTTTGTAAAATGCAGCTTGCAACCCTATATTTTAGGTTTTTTGGCTGGCTGTTGCAAGGCCGATTTTTTTTATACCGCTTTGTCTAAATATATTTTTGTTTCGGATCGTTAAGGGATTGTTAAGCGGGGGTTGACAAAATAACCATTTTGTGGATGAGGTTTTTTGGCGAACCGCGAAGGCGCAAAGGGCGGGAAGCAAGAGAGGAGGAAAAAAGTATGGTTGATGGTTACTGAAATTTGGTTAATAGGGAACTTCCTACTGCTGCTTGGTCTGGAGTGGGCTTTGGGTGCGAGGCTTCTTCTAGCAAGTAGGTAGGCGGGAAAAAAATAATTTATATAACTAAAAATTAACTAGACCTGAGTTTAAAATAGATGAGGCAGGCTGATGGTAATGGCAAAAAGGTAATCAATAATTGCCAGGACACCAGATGCCAAACGAGCCAAGCTTTTTAAGGTTATTTTGGTAATTTCTGGGCTGATTGAAGACTGTTCTCAGTTTTAATAGCTCGGTTTTTGGCGCCGGTCTCGTTAAAATAAGTCAGTAAGTAAGGTGCGTCATGAGGAAAATGCTTAATCTGCGATCGTCACATTCAGACTGTCAGCGCACCCTACAATAAACGACTAAATTTCTGCTCGGGAAGGCGGTAATTTCACCTTACTAGCCAAACCTAGTGCTTGCAAAACTTGAATTGTCACCCAAGTGAAGTCAAATTCCCACCATTTCATGCCGTGACGGGCAGAGTATTGATAAGCGTGGTGGTTGTTGTGCCAGCCTTCGCCGTAGGTCAAAACTGCAACCCACCAACAGTTAGTAGAACTATCTTCGGTTTCGTAAGTGCGGTAGCCAAATTTGTGAGTGGCGCTGTTCACGAACCAGGTACAGTGATATACCAAAATTAAGCGGGCAAAAATTACCCACACTACAAATGACCAGCCTGCTACGAAGTAAAGCAACACGCCAAAGACGATTTGCATCGGGAGAAAGTAGTTTTGCAAAAATCGGTAAAATGGATCGCTAGCAATGTCTTTGGTGCAGCGGGCAATTTCAGCATGGGCGGGGCCTTTATACAGCATCCAGCCGAGGTGACTCCACCAAAAACCGTTTTGGGCGTTGTGAGGGTCGATCGCATTTTGGTCAGAGTGGGTGTGGTGTAAGCGGTGCAACCCAACCCAATCAATTATTCCTCCTTGGCAGGCAAGGGCTCCGCAAAATGCTAGAAAGTATTCTACGAATTTTGGTGTCTGAAAACTGCGGTGGGTGAGCATTCGATGCCATCCCAGAGTTATTCCCAAGCCGCCGGTAATCCAGTGCATGAATACTGTTAAACCAACTGCTGTCCAGTTAAAGTTACTCGGTAGCAATGCGAACAAAGCTCCGATGTGCAGTCCTGCTAAACTAATAACGTGTTTCCAATTGTATTGGAGTTTTTCTTGCGTTGCGATTGTCATTCTATTTTTGATTTTTGATGAGATGCTAACCTGGATTCACGCATAAAAGTTGAGATTGAGTCGTGAAGTTTTTGGCTGCACGCTTGCTCAAACCAATCAAAAATGAATGAATTATAGATTTTGGATTAGGATTGAAAAACATTTAGGGTTTAATGAAAATAAAAATTTTGGCTGCCCTACAAAATTTTTTGTTTTCAAATCTATTATAACTGATTGTGGTTTTGGTTGGGTCGATCGCACAAGATGATTCGAGCTTATTTCAACCCAACCTTTTCCCGAGCGCAAAAACAGGATTAGCCATTGGTCAATCGATTTTAGATTTTAGATTTTAGATTTTAGATTTACTCGCAGCTTGGAATCTGGGAGATTGAACTAGCCTCTAATATCTTCGGATCTTCACTCTTGGCGTGGCTATGTACCCGTTTTGGGGCGGGTGACGAGCCATTAGTCCGAAACAGATGACCGATAACCAATGACTAATTGTCGATCGTCCTATTTTTCTGCTAATTTCACTTTGGTAGCCAAACCCAGCGATTGCAGAAGTTGAATTGTCATCCAGGTGATGTCGATTTCCCACCATTGCAAACCGTGGCGAGCGGAGTATTGGAAGGCGTGGTGGTTGTTGTGCCAACCTTCGCCGTAGGTGAGTACAGCAACCCACCAGCAGTTAGTCGATCCATCGCCCGACTCGTAGGTGCGGTAGCCGAATTTGTGGGTAGCGCTGTTAACCAGCCAAGTGCAGTGGAACACCACTACAATCCGCATAAACACTCCCCAAACCACGAAAGACCAGCCGCCTAATAAATAAAGCAACACACCGAAGACAATTTGGATGGGTATAAAATATGCTTGGAGAAACTTGTATACTGGGTCGTCGCCAATGTCTTTTGTAAAGCGGGGGATTTGAACTCTCATCGGCAGATCTGAGATCATCCAACCCATGTGGCTCCACCAGAAGCCTTGATTAGAATCGTGGGGATCTTCTTCGGTGTCGGAATGTATGTGGTGTAACCGGTGCATTCCTACCCAGTCAATGGGCCCACCTTCACAGGACAGAGTGCCACAAATAACTAGAAAATACTCTAGCCATTTCGGTGTTTGAAAACTGCGGTGGGTAACGAGACGGTGAAATCCCAGAGTAATTCCTAAACCACCTGTTACCCAATGCAGGAATACTGCTAGACCTACCGCAGACCAGCTAAAATTACCCGGCAGCAAAGCAAATAAAGCGCCGGTGTGCAGAAAAGCCATAAAGCCTATGACAGGCCAATCAGGAGAAGTTTTTTTGGAAGTTGCAATCGTCATGAATATCTTATGTTTACAAACTAGGGGCCGTATCTACGCCATAATGAACAGCGCGCACGCAAGTGGTGAGCGAGGTATAGATGAATAGCGTTTCACGGCTACAGGAAGCAGAACAGGCACTCTTTCAGATTTTTTCTGGTATTGACGCGACAGTCAA